>JBCDKV010000022.1:0-16260 GCA_038746215.1 Bacteroidota bacterium
GTGAACGAACGATCCCTCAGGGTAAAAGTCCAGTGGACTTTTAAGTGAGAGAACCACGTTAGTGGATGGGGGGCAGAACATTCAAGCGAATGAACCGCAAAGCGGACGGGCGGGGATGCTCAGGACGAAAGATGCCGTCATAAATCGGGAAGTTATTATTTGACCGTTACTAAGGATTGCCAAGCCTATTGTTACTAGCTGCTCGGCAACTCTTGGGGTTTATCGATCAGTAGTCGTTTACAACCTTAGAAAAGTAGCCAAAAATTGAGCAACAAACATACTTGTCGCACGATCTCAATAACTTCTCTCGAATTTATTTCGAGCATCACCCAATACTCACCGCCTAACCATCAATATACTTTACCGCCGCGTTCAAATTATAGAAAGTGAACGCCCATTTATCGGTTTGTTCTTCAATGATTTTTTCTGTCGATTTACCCGCGCCGTGTCCTGCATTGGTTTCAATTCGAATCAGCGTAGGTTGATCGCAGCCTTGTGCCTGTTGTAGCGTAGCCGCAAATTTGAAAGAATGCGCTGGTACGACTCGGTCATCGTGATCTGCTGTGGTCACCATCGTAGCTGGATAGCAAGTACCTGCGTCGAGATTGTGTAATGGAGAATAGTTCTTCAAATATTCAAACATTTCGGGGCTTTCTTCTGCTGTACCGTAGTCGTAAGCCCAACCTGCACCCGCCGTAAATTTATCGTAGCGTAACATATCCAACACGCCCACTGCTGGTAAGGCAACTTGCATCAAATCAGGGCGCTGCGTCATCGTAGCGCCAACCAATAAGCCTCCATTTGATCCACCAGCAATAGCCAATTTCTCGGAGGACGTGTAGCCCTCTGCAATTAAGTATTCAGCAGCAGCGATGAAATCATCAAATACATTTTGCTTGTTCATTTTTGTACCTGCGATATGCCACTCCTTACCATACTCTCCGCCACCTCTTAGGTTGGGTACGGCATATATACCACCGTTTTCCAGCCAAACGATATTGGAAGTACTAAATCGAGGCGTCAAGCTGATGTTGAAGCCACCGTAGCCGTAGAGCATAGCTGGATTTTGCCCGTCTAGTTCTAGCCCTTTTTTGTGGGTAATCATCATCGGGACTTTCGTTCCGTCTTTTGAACTGTAAAAAACTTGTTTGGACTCGTATTCGGATGGGTCAAATTGAACACCTGACTTTTTGTATACCTCAGAGACACCCGTTGAAGCATCAAAGCTATAAATGGTGCTGGGATCAATGTAACTTACAAAAGAATAGTACAGTTGCTGCTGCGTCCACTTACCGCCAAAACCATTTGCCGATCCTTGTCCTGGTAAATTTACTTGTCGAACTACTTCACCTGATAGATCAATTTGCTCGACGTAGGACAGTGCATCCTTTAAGTATCTCGCAAAGAAATAGCCGCCTCCCGTAGAAAGACTGAGTGGCTCTTTGCGTTCTGCGATGACATCCTCCCAATTGCTAGTAGTAGGATTGGCGATGTCAAATTTTACTAATCTTCTGTTAGGTGCCTGCCAATTGGTGACGGCGTAGAGTGTATTTTCTTCTGAGTGAGCAATGTAATGATCGTTTTCAAAGTTAGTGACGATTGGAATAATCGTCGCGTTGGCAGTCGTCAAATCTTGAAGGTACAATTCATTGCCAGAAGTAGAATTAGCAGCACTAATCGCTAGCCATCTTTGATCTTCAGTGACGTAGCCCCTAATGTATCTACGAGGTGTTGCTGCGCCGCCAAAAATCAACTGATCTTCGCTTTGTGGTGTGCCCAAGCGATGAAAATACAGCTTGTGATACTGCGTCATACCCGATAGCGTACTGCCTTCTTTGGGTTTGTCGTAGGAGCTGTAATAAAAACCTTCTTTACCACGCCATGAAATGCCTGAGAATTTGACATCCACCAAAGTATCTTCAACAACTTTTTGAGTTTCGGCATTTAGCACAATAATTTTTCGCCAATCCGAGCCGCCTTCCGATATGCTGTAAGCTGCTAGACTACCATCTTTCGTGAAGCTCATGCCCGCCAAGGAAGTAGTACCATCTTCTGAGAAAGTGTTGGGATCTAAAAATACCTCTGCTGCTCCATCCCCTTTTTGACGATAAAGCACAGACTGATTCTGTAAGCCATCGTTTTTGTAAAAATAGGTGTAATCTCCTTCTTGAAAAGGGGCACTGTATTTTTCGTAGTCCCAGAGTTCGGTTAGGCGTTCCTTGATCTTATTGCGGTAAGGAATCTGGTCGAGATAGCCAAATGTGGCTTTATTTTCTGCTTTCACCCACTCGCCCGTTGCCTCGGAGCGATCATCTTCTAGCCAACGGTAGGGATCTTGTATGGACTTACCGTGGTATTCGTCCGTGTGAGTGATGGTATCGGTTGTAGGATAATTTACTTGAATGGCAGGATTATCCGTTGTGGTATCTGTGTTGGTTGCCTTTTCTTCTTGGCAAGCAAGAATCAAAAAAAGGGGCAATGCTAAGTACCAATAAGAGAATTGTTTCATAGTATTATCTGCTGTGTATGAGACTTGTCAAACCCAATGAAAATAGGTATTCCTTAAAGCATAACAAGTCAATTAGTGAAATATAGCTGTATTTGGAAGCATTTCAGGACTCCGCTACTACAGAGAATCCTTTTTAGTTATCATCCTTTTGAGGAGAAAGCATAAATACCTTTACTTCTTCCTTTTAAGAGACAATATTGGAGGAAAGATGTTCCCATATTCATAACAATACGTTGCTTAGGTTTGATTATTTCACTTTAAGCATGCTCACAGCATTTCTTCGCCATTGAAACAAAATGGCGAGTATTAATTTTGATACTTCTTCAATCATTTTAATGAGAAGCGAAAAAATTCTTTTTCCACTTCTCACCAAAACGGCTAAATCGCTTCGTATTCTAGTTCAAAAGCATAAAGTCTTGTATGACCACTTCTGAAATTTTACGTGTCGCGCCTTCTTTGTCTTCGTAGGAGCGGTGCATGAGCTTTCCTTGCACGGCGACATTTTTTCCTTTTTTGAAGAAAACATTCATTTTGTCTGCTATTTTCCCCCAGCCGATTAAGTTGTGCCACTGCACATCTACTACTTTCTCGCCCGCTTGATTCTTATAGACTTCTTTGGTGGCGATGGAGACTCTGGCAAGGGATTTTCCCGTAGTCGTTTCTTTGAATTCAACATCTCTTCCTAGGTTACCGATCAACTGAATGCGATTGCTTAAATTGTTCATAATTAATAATTTAGTATTTGCGTAAATGAATCGTGTTATATTTGATTCGTTGTCGGTGCAAAGATGTAGGCAGTCTATGTCCCTAGCCGAAATTTAGACGTTTAATTCCGTTTGTAGTCGTTTGTAAACGTTTAAATATGATTTGAGTACGCTATTTGTAGTGCAAATCATGGCTTTACAAGTCTTTTTTTAAAAATACTGTCAAACAAGGATACAAACTGACTAGAAATTTTCAAGCGACTGCCTGAATTTTTCTGAATAAGGCTTGTGTTTCGGGCAGTGGTTTCAGACCAAACTCCTCGTAAAGTACCGACTTACATTGCTGGTAGGTCTTGATGGCGAGTGGGCGATTGCCCTTCTGAAAATAAGCTTGCATTTGAATACGGTAGGCGTCCTCCCAAGTGGCATCTACTTGCAGTGCTTTTTGGGTGAGTCGTACACTTTCCATCGGATTTTCCGCCATTGTTAGTTCTGCTAAAGTAATCATGGCGCCGAGTGCCAATAACTGGATTCGTTCTCGCTCACTACTGCTCCAGTCTTCATAGAGCCGATTGGGTAGGTAGATACCACGGTGTAGATCAATGGCAGCGCGGTAGGCTTGTGCTGCTAGAGTTGGAAAATCATTGAGTGATTGATTGCCCAGTGCAATGAACGCTTCTAATGCGTCGGCGTCAATCCAAATTTCTTCGAGTTGTAGCTGATAGGTCAGCCCTTGTCGGAGAATATACTTGGGTTCTTCGCGGCTTTTTCTTTCGGGTTCTAAGGTTTTATTGATGCCGTGCAAGGCTACTTTGAAGTTTTGATCGCCCGATTTGCTATCACTTTCTTCCCAAATACGATCAATGATTTGTTCTTTGTGTAGCCCTCTACGATGACGAGCGGTCACTAGAAATTCAAAAAGCTGCATCGTTTTTTCCCTTCCCCAATCTTTATCACTCAGAAGGGTATCGCCTCGTGTAACTTGAAATGTACCGAGCGTTCGCACCTGTATATTAGCGTTTTTCTGTTGCGAAAATAAAGTGGATAGTTGTTGTTCGATGCTATTCATAAAGTGGTAGTTCGCTGTCTAATGGTGCAACCTTTGGTAATTTTTCCCTAACAGAAAACAGTCTGAGCTAATGTAAGAAATTCGAGCAACAGGTATGCTCAGTAAGTCTCTTCGGACGGAAACTCTTTGAGCATACTTGTTGCGCAATTTCAGGAACTTTATCAGGGCTTACGTTTGAGTATTGCTAAAAACTTGGTACACAACTAATTTAGATTGCAGCAATAGTTTCAGCGTCAAAAACATGGATAAGTCATTCGGACTAATCGCACTAATTTTCAGATTGCTGCTGAGTAGTCTTTCAAGCTAATCCTGTCGGGTAATTTGGCGATTTTTGAATTTCTGCTGCGTTAAAAAGCCTCATCGTCCGTAAGGATGCTTACGTTTTTTGCCTTGCTTAAATCCAAAACTCACTCAAATTTCACTCGACATCATTAACTTGAATGACTACTGGGCAATTTTATCTACTTTTTCATTTAATTGTTCTAGTGCAAGTGTCAAAGCATCGAGCTTATTCATAATAACAGTGGTATCCTCTTTGCTAGCACGACGCAAATTATCCAAATCGGGCAACTGATCCAACGTATTTTCAAATTTCTGTCCGATCACATCACTCACCTGACTAATTTGGGTCTGGATTTGCGCCACCCCTTTTGCTGGATCTTTGATGGTTTCTAAGACCATTTTGGGGGTATCGACTGCCATGCGTTTCCAAAGATCAAAGCTTTTGGCTAGAATACCTTTTTGTTGTTCGGGCGTTTTGTCTTCCATGGCGGACATCGTTAAATTGGCTAATTTCGATTGCATGAATTTCACCACCTCATCAAATTCAGAAAAGCGCTTTTCGTCACCTCCTTGAACGTGTCTAATATTTCCTCGCCACTGTACTTCTGGTTCGCCTGCTTCATTGTCAAAGATTTTTTGATTAAATCGCAAGACAAAAGAAGCCGTTTCTTCTCTTTTTACCATTTTCTGTATGCTTATTTTACTATGATTATTCAAGCGCGAAGAGTAGTTGGCACTTCATTACTCAAATATGCGTATCATTTGAGGTGATTTTATTTTGATTTAATGATGACTATAAGTATCTTTGTTTAAACTAAAGATATAGATGTCATCTAGTTCACAATTAATTAAAGAAACAGGAGCTACTTTTACTCCTCCCAAATTAGCAGATTTTATTTCGGGGAAAATTTTAAAGTATCTAAAGTCTGATAATCAACCAATTAAAGTTCTTGATCCTGCTTGTGGCGAAGGAGTACTCTTAGCTTCAATCTCTAGAAGACTTAATGATAAAGATATTAATTTTGACTTAATTGGGTTCGATTCTAACGAAGATTTCTTGGAAGTAGCATCAAAAAATTTAGAGAATCTTCAAAATAAAGGCTCAGTATCATTGCACCTAAATGATTTTCTTGAAAAGGTATATCCTAAATCAAATCAGACTTCATTATTTAATTCATTTAATCCTGCCGAGTTTATAAATGAAAGTATAGATTTGGTTATAGCTAATCCTCCGTATGTAAGAACCCAGATATTAGGTTCTGACTATGCCCAAAGGATTTCTAAAAAATTCAATCTCAAAGGGAGAGTAGATTTATACTACCCGTTTTTAATAGGCATGACCTACGCACTTAAAGAGAACGGATTGATTGGTGTGATTACCTCTAACCGTTATTTAACAACTAAAAGTGGTATTAGTGTTAGAAAATTTTTGAGAGAGAATTATGAAATTCTAGAAATTATAGATTTGGGGGATACTAAGTTGTTTGATGCAGCTGTTCTTCCAGCTATATTCATAGGAAGAAAGAAATCGAGTCCTCAAAAACTTAATTCAAAGTTTACTAGAGTCTATGAAGAGTTATCAGGATTAGAAGGTTCATCAAAAATGGTAACTAATTTCTATGATATTTTGGAATATGATGAAGACGGACACTTTACCGCCGAATCAAGGAAGTATAAGAAAACCTCTGGTTATATAAGGTTCATCAAATCTAAGGAGTTTTCTTGGGCTTTGTTATCAAAAGATGAAAGTATTTGGATAGATAAAATTGATGAATCAGCTAGTCAATTAATAGGAAACTTATTCAAAGTTAGAGTCGGGATAAAATCAACGGCGGATAAAATATTTATTCGAGAAAACTGGGAAGAGCAAGAGAGCACTCCAGAGAAGATACTACTCAGAAATTTAATCTCTCAAGAAAATATTGAAACTTGGAACATTTCAGAAAGTAAGAAGCTAAAGGTGCTCTATCCTCACATCAGTAATAATGGAAAAAAAGAAACTGTTGATATTGATAAATATCCTAAAGCTAAAAAATATCTTACAGCATACAAAGAAAAGTTAAGTAGTAGGAAATATTTGATAGATGCTGGTAGGCAATGGTATGAGCTTTGGGTACCTCAAAATCCAGCATACTGGGATAAGCCTAAATTAGTATTTCCAGATATTAGTAGTTTTCCAAGATTCTATTTTGACCAAAGTAAAAGAATAGTTAACGGAAATTGTTATTGGATGGTAGCTCAAACCCCTGAAGAGGTAGAAATGCTATTGTTAATTCAAGGTATCTCGAATTCTTTATTGATGACTAAGTACCATGATTTGATGTTTAATAATAAATTGTATTCTGGGCGTAGAAGATATTTTTCTCAGTATGTTGAAAAATATCCGATTCCTGGCATTAATTCTGAAGCATCTCAAAAAGTAATTTCAATCGTTAGGAAGTTGAATAAAAGTTTAGATCAAAATAAAGAATCTCTGATTTCTGAATTAGAGATTGCTGTGGCTGAAGCTTTTAATGTTGAGCCAGTTTTTTCTCTTTAGTAACGGACAAAAAATAAGTTTCTCATTTTGACCGAGCAGGTTTTGTTCTGCTACTACTCAGCAAAAGGGATGCAAGGGTTCCTTTTTCTGAGTCAAACGTAGGCATCCTTTCGGCTAGCGAGGCTTTTCAACACAGTAGCAGGACAAAGGATGCCGTCATAAATCGGGAAGTTATTATTTGTCCGTTACTTAAATACTATTCTTCAAAGTAATCTTTAGGCAAGCGAATTTGTATTTTTTTATTCAATCCTTTTCCTTCAAATCTTGGAAGCCTCTCATAGAAGTCTTTTCCTTTTACGACAATTAAATTACTTATTTCAACATAACCATTGACTATCTTACCATAGAAAATAGAGTACCTTATATCGCAGTGTCTTATGGTTGTACTACTTATCTTTTCCATATCTAGAGGAGATTCACTGTCAGGCGAGACTAATCCTAGGTCAATAGTTGGGGATGTTTGAAGTTTTACTTCTAACAATTGATTTCTAACATCTGGAAATTTTCCATTATCTGAATATACGCTAAAACCAAGTGCTTTACAGACAAGTCTATGAAGTTCTGCACCTCGATTTCTTTCTTGATCGCTTCCAGGGTCAACAAATTTTTCACCAACTACTTTTCTTAAAGACTCATATATGGTCTTTATTGGTAGAATTTTTCCTCTGATAGGATCGTCAGATGGGTTAATATTTGTTAAATTAATTCCCCTTTCTCTACATAAATTTACAAGGTATTCAGTATCTGTTTCACTTACAAGTTCATATTTATTTTCAATATTTTTCAGTCTTGCTTGATATTTTTGAGTCAATGTTCCAGTTGTATCTAAAGGAGCAAGATCACTTCCAGAAACTACTTTAGCTTTAGTAATTATATCAGAATCGCTAATTCTAATAATTACATATCTTCTGCTAGCATCTAAGTCTTCATTCCAGATTTGAAGATTATTTGATTTTTGAGTGTAGATGTCAAATTTTTGACCAGCAAATCTTGGCTTAGTTTTCTTGAATGATTTAGGAATAGGATAGCCCAGCGCAGTACAAATTTCAGATTTGACTCGTTTAGATCTTGTTCTTAATGGTAAACCGTTCAAGTCAATTCCTGATAACTTTGAGTCTAAGATTGCTTGTAATTCAAGGCTGGTTAACCAATACTTTTTATCGCCAAAATCAATTGAATCATAGATTGATAAATCAGCATCTTTTATTGCTTGAACTTTTCTGCTTGCGCGCTCCAAATGATTATTCATTCCTCGATTTTTAGTAATTCAAATGAATTAATATTTAATGCAGAGGAAATTTTTTCTAAGTTGATAATAGAGATGTTCCTTTCACCTCTTTCAACAGAGCCAATATATGTTCGATCAAGATTACTCGCAAATGCTAACTTTTCTTGTGATAATCCAGATTTTAATCTAAAGCCCCGAATCTTTTGTCCAACTTTTTTTAATAGCTCGCTATCCTTTTTTGAGTATGATTTTCGCATTAAAATTTTATTGCAAATATCACGAATTGAGGACTTTGAGACTACGGACTATAAGTATCAATTTTTAATTAGACTTGTATTAAGGAGCTTTACTGAATTTCAAAAATTTGGCAAAGCTGCACCATTACGAAATGGAGTATTTTACCCATTATTCATATTTATTAAAACTTAGAAAACCACCTCCTTTGGTGGTGGTCATGTTCTTGATAGCTTTGCCTGGATAAAATTTGCACTAATACTTTGTCAGAAAAGCTGTTAGGAATAAGTTAGATTTGTTAAGCCCCCTAAGGGGGCAATTTCAAAACCACCTTCTAAGAGGGTGGATTTTTATTACTGCCTAAAGGACTTCTCAAAAACGAAACTAAAAACTGAGTTTTCAATGTCGTCTTCGAAGGATACATCTCACATTATTACTCTAAAACCCTACTAAGCCGCAAACTGATCTATTTGTTTCACATAAGTACCTAAATCCTTATCGCCTCTGCCTGAAAGATTAATCACAATCACATCGCTTGAATTGTACTGCATATGATCCAAAGCAGCGAAGGCATGTGCGGTTTCCAAAGCAGGGATAATGCCTTCGATCCGTGATAGGAAAAAAGCAGCTTTCATTGCTTCTTCATCCGTGATGCTGATGGCTTCTGCGCGTTGGCTAGAAATGAGGTGCGCATGGAGCGGCCCGATGCCTGGATAATCTAAGCCCGCAGAGATGCTGTAAGGCTCTATGATTTGTCCATCTGCGGTTTGCATCAATAGCGTTCGACTACCGTGGATGATACCTTTTGTTCCCAGCACACTCGTTGCTGCGGATTCGCCCGTATCTACACCTAGACCAGCAGCTTCCACTGCAATCAGGCGTACTGCTTTTTCGTCGAGATAATGAAAATAGGCACCCGCCGCATTGCTGCCACCACCGACACATGCGATGACTGCATCTGGATTTTCGCGCCCCTCCTGTGCTTTTAATTGCCACTTAATTTCCTCACTGATCACCGATTGGAAACGAGCTACCATATCTGGATAGGGATGCGGACCCACCACCGAACCAATGATGTAGTGCGTATCTTCGGGATTATTGATCCAATCGCGAATGGCTTCGTTGGTGGCATCTTTTAGCGTCTGACTGCCGCTAGTAGCGGGACGTACCTCTGCACCCAACATCTTCATTCTGGACACATTGGGAGCTTGTCGCTCAATATCCACCGAACCCATGTAGACGATACATTCTATTCCCATGAGCGCACAGACCGTTGCCGTAGCTACGCCGTGTTGTCCTGCTCCCGTTTCTGCAATGATGCGCTTTTTATTGAGCCGTTTGGCCATCAAAATTTGCCCAATGGTATTGTTGACTTTATGCGCTCCCGTGTGGCATAAATCTTCTCGTTTGAGGTATATTTTAGTTTGGTAATGCTCAGATAATCGCTCGGCAAAATAGAGTGGGGTAGGGCGACCTACATAATGCTTAAGCAAATAGCGGAATTCCTGCTCAAAACTAGGGTCTTGCATAATGCTTAGATAGTTTCGGCGTAGTTCTTCTACGTTGGGATGCAACATTTCAGGAATGAATGCCCCACCAAATTCTCCGTAGTAGCCATGCGAATCAACGCTGTAATCCGCTTGCTTTTTGATTGTTAGTGTGTCCATGTTTTGTGTTTTTGACAAATCGTGAGGATGATGTATTTGGGGTAGTTTTTTGGATCGCAATGTACTTATGCTTAATAACTTTTTCCAAAGCTATCGAACAGGTAAATAATGGTTGTACAAGTCTTATTTTCTTGATATTTGACTCAGATGCAGTACAGGTCAATGCAAGAAAATTGCTCAACAAGTATGCTTGATAAGTCCATAAAAAACCTTTAGGCATACTTGTTGTGCGATTTCAAGCTCTTTACTAAATTTCAAAAAATAAAGCAAATCTTTGCTCTATCGTATAGAGCATTCTATCCGTTATTCGCATCACAAACAGATGTGTTACCGTCTGAAAGAATTATACGCTTCCCAAAGGCTTACTCCTTCACCACTCGCTCGACAAAAGTCTTTCCATCCACCTCCATCCAGACATAATAAATACCTGCTGTGTAAGCAGATAAATCCACTTCAATTCTAGTGTCTCTCGTAGCTGGAATGACCTGTACACGTCTGCCTAAAGCATCGAAAACTTGCAATTGCATATTGTCGGTATGGCTTCGTTCTATGGTCACGGCAGCATTGGTTGGGTTAGGATAGATCGAAATATCGTAGTTCAGTGCAGCAATTGATTGCGTAGAAGTAGTCAAACTATCTATCACGACAATGCTTTGGATGGCACTATTGACACAGCCATTATTCGTGTTCGCCGTTAAGATAACATTGTAAGTACCAATTGCTGCGTAAACATGTGATGGATTCGCATCTGTGCTAGTCGTTCCATCCCCGAAGTCCCATTGTAAATCGCTGAAATCATTTGTTTGATTGGTGAAATCTACTATTCCGCCTTGCGATAAGATGACCGTGTCGGTAGAAGCGGCAAAGGAGACTGGGGCGGCACTACTAGTAGAACTTACTGCTACATCCACGGCTGTTCTACCACAAGGGTGATTCGCTTCTATTGCCCAATCGTAGAAATACAAATAACGTATGGTGGTCGTAGGGTCTGCTGCGGAACGAATGACAACCGTATTCTCAATGGTGTAGGGGAAGCGTAGTCTATTTCTGCTGTGCATCAAAGGACGACCAGCCGACAAGACAAGGCGATAATCTTCGCCCCTTGGAATATCAAAATCTAACTCAATTACCGATTCACCAGGATTGATGCTGACTACTTTTTGGGTAATTTGGTTATCGTCTTGATCCAATAGTTTAATAATACGTCCTCCTCTTTGTTCGGCAAATACTTTGACCGTCTTTAAAGTGAATGGCTGCAAAGCACTAAATCTAAGTCCACCTTCATCGAGTGAAAAGCTTGTATTTTCACCTTCTTCTGGACCCGTTTTTCCAACCTTATTTTCGGTGATAATATCTGCGTAGAAAGTAGCATTATTCTCCAGTGGCGGAGTCAGCACTTTATTACCAATACCGATTAGATCACCACCCTCTGGCGCATCATACCATTGCACACTTTGGTTCTCTTCCAAAGAGACATTACTTTCCAGCATCACTTCTGCGTCTCTACAAATACCATTAGCGTAAACAGCCGAAATACCTCCGTCCACTGGTGGCAAATCGATTACTTCAAAAGTATGGCGCACTCGATTATTCAAATCTCTTTCGTCTGAACTACCATTGGGGGAAACAATCTCAATGATAAGGTCATATTCGCCCGCTGGCAAATCATTGATGTCGGTCAAGGTATAAGTCGTCGTTTCATCTCTGCGCAACTGACCTGTCCAATCGACCTGATCTACTCTATTGGCACCGCCCGTCAAGAAATAATTAATACCCAGACTGGTCAAATCTGCCTGACCTGCATTTTCAAAGGTGATATCTATATCTACGCTACCTCTACAGTAAATTTCGCGCTCGGTGGAGACATCCACTAAGATGGCATCGTTATCCGCACTGATTGGAGGAGTTGGAGTAGCTCCTTGGTCGATTATAAAGTTGTAAGCGGCAAAGACATCTAGCATACCGTTGCCATAGAGATTGTCTTCCCCTTCTGCACCCAAATCTCTAGCCGAACGATACAATGCCATCAATAAGTCTTCGCCGTCTATCGCTGGGAATGCCTCTTTTAAGAGCAAAACTGCTCCTGCGGCATGAGGCGAAGAGAAAGAAGTCCCTTGTATGAAGGTATAGCCGAGTTCATTGCTAGTCGTTCTGATACTGACACCAGGAGCAACGATTTCTGGCTTAATCGCTAGGGCATCTGGTACATTACAATTACTAGGTCCTCTGCTTGAGAAACCCGCTATTGCGTTATTGGCATCGACGCTACCTACTGCAAAAGAATTGACCAAAGAAGTCGCTATGTTGGACGGTGCGGTGATGGTAGTAGGTTCTGGCCCAGCGTTACCTGCCGACCATAAGACTGCGATTCCAGCCGCTTCTAACGAATTTAGCAGATTCCTGAAGCCACTATCACAAGAACTACCACCGCCCCAAGAATTATTGACAACGTCGGGAATATCGTCTGTCGTGGAACTATTACCATCTGGATTCAACGCCCACTGTAGACTCGAAAAACTACCTCTTACTGGCTGATCCAACGTACAGTTTGCATTGCTAGGGTTGAAAGGGCCACCTAGCCATTTTGCATTGGGGGCAACGCCTATTGTGTCATTGGTTACTCGATCTATACCCATTACGACACCTGATACACTAGTCCCATGATAGTCACAGTCTTCTGGTGCTCTGGAACCCGACCAAGCTTGATTAATCGGTACATTTTGTCCCCAAAAATTAGTCTTCAGAGCAGGATGTTCGAGGTCTTGTCCGGAATCGACGATCAATGCTTTTGTACCGTAGCCCGTGTAGCCCAATCGCCAAAGTCGATGCGCATTGATCGCGCGCAAGCCTGGTTCTACGCCATTTGGAACGGGAGCTGCCCATTCGCCTGCTTCGTTGTCCAGCAGTTCGGGTTCTAGCATCAGCTCTATTAATTCCAGTTCTTCCCAATAGCTCATTTTAGCAATGGCAGCCGCATTCGCAGTCACTTGGATGAAATTTCCTGCCCAAAATGCTTCGATACTTTCGGGTGCAATGCCCTCCATTTTGCCCAAACGAGCGAGCAAAGGTGCTTGTGTACTAGCTGCCTTAGCTTCCAGTGCTTGTACCAAACGAACACGTCGCTGGTGCAAGTCTAGTTTTTCTCTTTTCATGTTTTGCTTCATGCCCAAAACATCTACTTGATCTTCCAGCAGTAGCAGCACGGTCTGCATGGTTTTGGGTTCGGCTTCCAGTGTTGCCAAAAGCGTCGGTTCTATGATTGTTTGGTTAAAAGATTGTGCCTTTAAGTTGGATAGGCTAAAGTATAGTGCGATGAATATAAAAATACGAATCCGCATAATTGATGCTGTTGATTTTGATTAGAATTTGTTAGTGAACTAGAATAGGTGTACGAAGTCTAGATTTCCTTAACATTTCGCTTGAAAACAGTCCGAGGTAATGTAAGAAAATCGCGCAACAAGTATGCTTAGTGAGTCTCTTCGGACGGAAACACAAATTTTAAGTTATTTTTCAGGAAAAATAACTTAAAATTTGTGTTTCCGTCCATAAAAATTCTTTGGGCATACTTGTTGAGCGATCTCAAGAGCTTTACCAAGATTTATTTCAGGCATTGCTTAAATCTTCGTTCGTACACGCCTAAATTAGAATAGTAACTTGATTGAATACAAAAAACAAAGCTTAGGAGAAGCGAAATGGAAACATTAAGCTCGCTTTTAGCCATTTGCTATTAGCTGTTGGCTTAAATCGCAAGTACTTGTAACTCAGTAAGATGAATTTATTCACAGTCCTGCTTTTTTACAAGTGTTAGCTTATACCATGAACTTAGTATAAACACTAGTATACTGCGTATGGGATAAAAAAGTGCATTTCCATCTTTGTTGATTTGTTGAACTGTTCATTCGTTTAATACTTTCAAGATCAACGCATTGCAGTTCAATGAATAAACAATTTAAACAGGTATATTCGGTTGCACAGATTTATTCCGTTTACAGTATAGTTAATAGCTTAGATGCCAACTGTCGATGGCTAAAGTCGAGCTAACGTAGCAGTCAAGTAATTGTTTTCTGCTACTAGACACAAAAATACTATAAAATGATGGACTAAAACGTCAGCTAACAGCAGAATGGTATAAATCTAACCAGATCGACACAATTTGACAGTAAAGTGATGAGGTTATTCAATGATAGAATGATTAGTGGTAAGTGTTTAGTGATGAGTGCGAAATACGACAGTGAAACAACGCCAACCATGCAGCAATGCAACCATGCAACCATTCAACAATGAAGCCATGCAGCAATGAAACAATGCCAACCATGCAACAATGAATCCCCTCCTCACTCCACCGTTTCACAATTCCAAAGCATATCGGATAGGGCGTAGGTTTTGGCAGCGTAAGAGTAGTGCCACCATTCTGTTTTAATCGGTTGAAAGCCAAATTCGAGCATAGTTGATCGGAGTAATTGCCGATTATCTAGCACCGTTTGAGGCAGATCGGTGAAAGCTTGATAGGCTTTTGGCCCGAAGAAATCAAAATCCGTACCCATGTCGAGTTCCTGTCCTTGCGCATCAACGATGGTTAGGTCTACTGCGCCACCTCGATTGTGCATCGACCCTTTTCTGGGGTCAGCGACGTAGCGTGGATCGGGTACTTTTTCCCACAATTTCCACTGAATCGGTCTTGGACGATAGCAGTCAAACATTTTAAGTCCCAAGCTGTCTTGTTGTAGTTTTTGGTGTGCGGCTACGATGGCTTTTGCAACGGCTGGACGCAAAAAACAGCGACCACAATCGTACATTTTGCTTTCCACAAAATTATTGGTCGTTGCGTATCTCAAATCCATCACGATAGAGGCATCGGATATTGCCACGTCTGTCCATTTGGTCGTATCATAGTCGTATTCGATACGCGGAACTTCTGCTACAATGCTATCTGTCGCTACTTGTTGCTGTGCTATAACTAAGGTACTATCTTCCGCTTGAACAGCCTGCTCTGAACTTTTCTCTGTTGCTTTGGGCTGGCAAGCAAGCAGGGCACAAGAGATAAAAAAAAGATAAATAATACGGTGGAAAGTAGCATATTTCATATTGTAAAAAATTTATATGTTTTATCAGACAAACTTTAACACTAAATAGGCAAATCCGCAAAAGGGTAGTATAAATGCAATAAGGAAGAGCCTTTTGAGCAAATATAGTAAGCTCAAATGACTCTTTTTAAACACTTATTTGGAAAGATGCGCTCAAAAATACTTTGACAGTTCTAAATTTTGTTCTATATTGACAAATCCAAATATCATTCTTTTTGTTATTGGATAAGGATTCAATATTGTAAACAAATACTAAGCGTGTATGAGAACAACCGATTCAGGTAAGAGTCTTAACAGACAGAAATTGAGAAAGGCTCGTCTAATTTTAGAGAAGGGTCTAAAAAGGGTGCTCGAAATCAATAAACAATTGAAATACGCAGCATCCGAAGCCAACGTTAAGTTACAAGAGAATCTACGTTCAGAATTGAAGCTGCTCAATCGAATTATTGAGCAACAGGCACGACTCGTAAAAGCTTACGAGTTAGCGTTAGGACAGTTTTGATTGAATTTTGATCTGCTTTTGGGAAGAAAGAAGTGATTGTAATACTACTTCTGCGTGATGATAAAAAATAAATGCACTAGTTTTAATTTTTAAATAATTGGTTGTCAGTTAGTTATGTTATTTTGATGGGTGTTGTTAATTTTCATTTATCACGATTCTTCCCAAAGTAGCGCGTTTCTTCCTAATTTGCCACTTTTGGTGATTTTAAACTAGTAGTATACTAAGTTTTTAGTAATGCTCGAGATAGGATCTGGTCAATTCCTTGAGATCGCGCAACAAGTATGCCTAAAGGCTTTTTATGGACGGAAACACAAATTTTTCTAAAAAAATTTGTGTTTCCGTCCAAAGGGACTAACTGAGCATACTTGTTGCGCGATTTTCTTACCTTAACTCAGACTGTTTTCTGTTAAGAGAAGTAAGACTTCGTACACCCCTAATCTCA
>JBCDKV010000023.1:0-16045 GCA_038746215.1 Bacteroidota bacterium
CAAATCACTCCAAAGCATCCGCTATCCTAACACGAACGCGCCGATTCTTTGCTCGATTGGCAGGCGTATTATTATCCAAAACAGGAACGCTTTCTCCTCTGAAGGCGAGACTGTGTTCTAAAGGGCGAATCGCTTGAATGTAGTCATTGACACGATTAGCTCTTCTTTCGGAAAGCAAAATGTTGTATTCATCTGTGCCTTTCGCGTCGGTATGCCCAACGATTTGTGTGAAATAGTTGCGTTGGGGCAATAGCAAAGCTAAAATCGTATCAATTTTGGCTTGTTCGCTGGCTTTCAGTACATCTTCATCGAAATCAAAATAGACGAAAATGGTGGTGTCGAGTGGTGGTATAAACTGCTTTTTTTCTGTTGTCGGAATACTTGGAGCTGCAATGATTTCCTCTGGACAAGACGGGGATACTTCGAAGAAGAGCCGATTGGGAGTATCGGCTTCCAAGGAAAAAGTCTTTTTGATGATAGACTGGTCGGAAAAGAGCTTGAAACGCTGAATGTAATTGCCCTTCACAAAGGGCACAGAAAAGGCATATGCCCCCGTAATGGAGTTGGAGCGCGACTTAGCGATGAGTTGATTGTTTTCTAAGTTGTACAACTCCACGCTAGATTGTTGCTCTCTGCCGTCGCAATCTCGCACGATACCATTGATCAGGACGGTAGGTTGTGGTTTGATAGCTGCTGCCGCTGCTCCCAATTTGGCGTAGTAAATATCACTATTGCGGACGAAATAGGCATCGTGACCTAGCGCACCAATGATAAAGCCGTAATCGTCTTGCTCCGTATTGAAAGGCGCACCAATATTGATGATATCCGTGCAACTGTTGTCCGCGTGCAGTGTCGCCTTGAAAATGTCTAAACCGCCCGCACCACCATGTCCACTCGATCCGAAATAAATACTTCGATTGTCGCCAGCTATAAAAATAGAGCGTTCATCCTGAAGCGTACTGATAGGAAGCCGTTCGGGATACGACCAATCTCCCCGCTCATTTTTGCGGCTAATGTATAAATCTAAATTGCCATCGTAATTCACGCCAGCAGCTACAATGAAAATGCGTCCGTCGGGGGAAATCGCCATGCCATCCGTCGCGTAAACTTCGTGATATAGGATGCTATCTCGAAAAAAGCGACTGATGCCTCCATAGAGTCCTCTTGGATTTTGCCAACGTTTGCCATAAAGTTCTGCGCGATAGTAAGGCCCGCCCGTCTGCATCCAAGCCGAGTTCCAACTCTGGAAATAAACGGTTTGCCCATCCGGCGAGATATTGGGTTCGTCTTCTCCACGCGAGGTATTGATGGTAGCAGGTAAATATCTAGGAGCTTGCCATGTCGTATCTTTCTTTTCGCTGTACCAGATGTCTCCGTCGTATTCTGTTTTCCCTCGAAAGGTAACTTTATCCTTTGCTGACCAAACTGCACCGCCCCTGCCCGACATAAAGTACAGGTACTTCCCATCTGGTGTGACGGATATATTGACATCTCTGTACGCAGAGTTCAATTGATCTAAGGGATAAACTTGAATATTTTCATAAGCTGGTAATCCATTATCCTCAATTTGAGCGTAAGCTATAACAGCGCAAGACGATAAGAGGAAAGCCAGTAGCGTCCGAGATAAGACCAAATTCATCTGTTTATTTTTGTTCCTTTGCCGAAGGAATGCGAAAAAAGTAATCTCACTATTTTGAAGGCATCTTTCACGCTCAATTTGCACTTAAAAAAGCCTTATTTAGCTAAGCTAGATGCGGTTTTTGAAATACAAATTGAACCCGAAATCTGCTCGTTCAAAAAAGCAATCTTACTTATTTCGCATTCCTAACGTCTAGCCTACTTTTGTTATTACAAGAATTAAAATAAATGCAGCAAACACTACTGATCTTTATCAAAAACCCAGTGCTAGGAAAAGCTAAAACTCGAATTGCGCAAACGGTTGGCGACGAGAAAGCACTAGCCGTCTATTTAGCCTTATTGGAACACACCCGAAACATCACAAAGTCTATCGCTGCTCAAAAGCATTTGTATTACAGCAGTTTCGTCGATCTAGAAGACGAATGGGACAATGATATTTTTCAGAAAAAATTGCAAGCGACTGGAACCTTGGGACATAAAATGCAGCTAGCGTTTCAAACTGCTTTTAAGACCGCAGATCGTGTCCTTATCATTGGGAGTGATTGTGCGAGTTTGAGTAGCGAAATCATAGAACAAGCTTTTGCTGCCTTGGAACAGCACGACTTTGTGATTGGTCCAGCTAAAGATGGCGGCTACTATCTTTTAGGCATGCGTACTTTACAACCAGCCGTTTTTGAAAACATTGCGTGGAGTACCGATCAGGTGCTTCCAACCACTCTGGAACGCATCAAAACGCTAGGCAAAAGCTATTTCTTGCTACCTACCTTATCGGATATTGACTATTGGGAAGATTGGCTGACTTATGGTTGGGCGCTTGTGGAAGCATAAGAGCATGTTTGGAGTACTATCTTCCTGTAAACCAATATTTTCCGAACCTGACTTTGAAAATAATCGCTCGTTTATCCCGATAAAGTTGCTATTATTTTCTTTGTCAAAACCGTAAACTATTGATTTACACTTCAATCCTACTCCAAACAAGCTCTAAATTTTTTGCACATTGTTTGATTGGTTGAATTATTATTCATATTATTAGTTAATCTATATTGTAAGCGGGATAAGCCTGTGTAAATAGTCGAATTGTAAAATTGTTCAATTGTCGAATTGATAGTAACGTGCTATACAATTGGTAGCGTCTGCTAATTGTAGGATGGTAACAATCAATTCAACATTTTTTCAGTTCGGCAATTCCACAAAGTAACCAAAATTAAAACGCACTTTTTGATCCCAAATGGAGTATATTTAAACAGCTCTTAAAACAAGCACTAAAATCCTTAATGATATGAAAAAGCAAATCCTATTTCTTCTATGCTTCATTTTTAGTTTAACACTATTCAGTCAAAGTAGCACCGTCAATTACCTAAGCAGCAGTGCCGATTTTGTAAATCCAGAACGAGGGTTCTATCGCTATTCCGAGACGCGTGCTTCTGACTACACCTTTTTGGATGTTGGTACGTTGAGTTTCTATCGCTCCTTGCACCAACCCAATAGTGATCCTGATTTTCAAGTGTACAGCAGCCTAATCTTTCGCTATTTTTTCTTGGATGATTTCAAAATGTCTCCCATTTCGCAGACCTTCCTGAACAATATGGAGACCGATTTTGCAAGAGCGCGCCAAGCTGGTTCAAAAATCATTGTTCGGATGGCATACACCAATGAAGTCAATGATACGGGCTGTGGTAGCTTCATTTGCCCACCTTATGGTGATGCGCCAAAAAATTGGGTGTTGGAACACATTGAGCAATTGAAACCTATTTTCAATGATAATACAGACGTCATTGCGATGGTACAAATGGGCTTTATTGGCGTATTTGGAGAAGGCTACTATACCGATTATTTTGGAGATGCCTCGCAATCGCCTTTTAAATTACTCGACAACAATTGGAACGACCGAAATGAAGTGCTGGGTGCTTTGTTGGATGCCGTGCCAAAAGACCGAATGATACAACTGCGCTACCCACAGCTCAAACAACGCTATATTTACGGTATCAATGCACCGACCACGGCTGCTGCTATGCTACCTTCAGAAGCTTTTGACGAAAGTGACAAAGCACGTTTAGGTTTTCATAATGACTGTTTCTTGGCGAGCGACACTGATTTTGGAACTTACGAAAACTACGGCAACAGCAGTACGTCTAGCGGATCGGATACCACCAATTTAAAGCCCTACAAAGCGAGCGACAGCCAGTACACCGTCGTCGGTGGAGAAACCTGCAACACAGACCGAAATTATGAACCTTTTGATGATTGTGCGCCCAACGGTAGAGCAGATACAGAACTAGCTAGATTTCATTATTCCTATCTCAATGCCGAATACAATTACGAGGATGTGAACGTTGATTGGATTGGGAACTGTATGGAAAACATCAAACGCCGACTGGGTTATCGCTTGGTGCTACAAAGTGGCAGTTTTTCAAATGAGGTTCGACCAGGACAACGCATTAATGTGCAATTGAGCATCAAAAACGAGGGCTATTCCAGTCCTTTCAATTCCAGAACTGCCGAATTGGTACTGCGCAATACCAATACGCAAGCCGTGTACTTCGCGCCTTTGGATAGCGATCCACGCCTTTGGTTCAATACCGTCAACATCAATCAAGATATCTGTATGCCCAACGATTTACCGCTGGGCAATTATGAACTACTCTTGCATTTAGCCGACCAGCAAGCAACGCTTTATGACCGATCGGAATACGCTATTCGCTTAGCAAATCGACTTCCCAATAGTAGCGACGTCTGGGAAAACAATACGGGCTACAATAAATTAGGGCATACTTTGGTCGTCAACAACAGTGCCAATCGACCGAATTGTGGCAATGCTACGATAGCTAGTAGCTGCACCAACTTATTAAAAGTATCCAGAATTGAGCAGCCTGATTACGCAGCCGCAGCGACCATCGAAAGTACTGCGCGTATCGAATCAGGAACAAATGTGAGTTTAGAAGCAGGCGAATTGATTGTATTAGCAACACCTTTTCACGCCAAATCAGGTAGCACTTTTTCTGCTCGTATTCAATCTTGTGGCATCCAGAACAGTGCCAATCGCTCTGCTGATTTAGTAGCGGACATAGCTGAGCTTGGTGAAGGATTATCACTGCAAATTTTTCCAAATCCGAGTTCAGCGAACAGTTTATTGCGCTATGAATTGCCCGAAACGACTTGGGTAAATATCCAGCTATTGGACGTGAATGGACAAATCCTGAATACCTTACTGAAAGCAGAACAAGCCAAGGGCCAACACGAGCTTTTGATCAGTCAAATGGTACGGATGGAAGCGGGTATTTACTACATCAATGTGCAGACAGCGCAGGAAAGTGTGACAGAAAAATATGTACTTCTGGAGTAGTGTGTATATTTCGTTTGGGATAAAAAAGTGCATTTTCTTTTTTGTTGATTTATTGAGTGGAATACTGGATACTTTTGAAAAAAAGGAAAGCGCATAAAATAAAAAGCTGATAGTAGAAGAACGATGCAATCAACAGCTATTCCTTTCAATCTGTAGCTAAAATAATCCGCAGCTAACTCATTCAGCTACTGATTTTATTTAGCTACGGATACTGCCTCATACTACTCGCTTGGCTGATGATCTAAAGATGATTATATAGCTACACACACTACTTTGCTTAGTGTTTCTAAGTACTACATACTTGTAAAAGTTTGCGAAAAAAACAAAGTTTTTGTCCTCGTCGCTCCCTGAACTTGCACTTGACACTTGAACTTGCACTTTAGAGCCATGTACTACATACTTGTAAAAGTTTGCAAAAAAACAAGACTTTTGAAACAATTAGCACGTAAATAGTTGATTATGAAACACATAGCCACAGTAGAAACACATAGTTTTTTTGCAAAGAAACCTTATTCTATGTGTTCTATGTTTCTATGTGTTTCAAAAAAAGTACGTGTTTGGTTTTGCAGCTTGCTGCTATAAGTACTTAGTGTTTTAAATTTTTGTTTTGTCCAGTAGTATATTCAGTCTTTACAAACACAAGACGTACCAAAAAAGCAGCCTTCCTTATCTTTGTGTAGAAATGCTAATTTTGTGCTCTAATCTTAAGAGTTACTATTCTACCATTCCAACAACGATAAAATTGATGATTGCAAGCAAAATAACACAGTTCTTTTTCGCTTTTTTTATATTTAGTTTGATAATCGCTTGTAAGACAGGCGAGCAAACCAATCAGGCAACTACTCCTGAGCCTACTGTTGCGCCAAAGTTTCAGCAAATAGAAGCTGCCCAATCGGGTATCACCTTTAGTAACACGATTACTCCCAATGTTGCGACCAAAGAAAATCTCTTCGATTTTGACTTTTTCTACAACGGGGCGGGCGTGGGTATTGCCGACCTCAACAATGATGGTTTACCAGATATTTTTTTCTGCGGTAACCAAGTAGAAAATAAGCTCTACCTAAACCAAGGCGATCTGAAATTCAAAGATATTTCGGAGACGGCGGGCATCAATGCTGGAAAAGCATGGTCAAATGGCGTGACTTTTGCTGATCTGAACGCAGATGGTTGGTTGGATATTTACGTTTCACAAGGTGGGCCTTACGAGCAAGATCGGAGAGCGAATCTGCTTTTCATCAATCAAAAAGACAACACGTTCCGAGAGGCGGCAGCGGAATATGGCTTAGCAGATCAGGGCATCAGTACCCAAGCGGCTTTTTTTGATTTTGACCAAGATGGGGATTTGGACGTAATCGTTGCTAACGAAAACGAATTGTACGGCGTCGATCCCGTTACTTTCTTTCGTACTATGGGCGAACGCCCCGAATTGAAATGGCAAAGTTCGAGTCATTTGTACCGAAATGATGATGGAAAATATACAGACATTACCAAAGCAGCAGGTTTGCTCAATCCTACTTTTGGATTAGGACTTTCTGTGAGCGATATCAATGACGATGGTTGGTTGGATATCTATATTGCCAACGATTACTACGTGCCAGACAACCTCTACATCAATCAGCGCAATGGTACTTTTCGCGACGAATCCAAGCTGCGAATGAACCAAATGTCCTTCTTTGGAATGGGCGTGGATGTAGCAGATGTTAACAATGACGGGAAACAAGACATCTACGTACTAGACATGGCAGCGGATGACCACTATCGCTCCAAAACTTTGATGGCATCCATGAGTACAGAAGGCTTTGATTTACTGGTGAATGGGCTAGATTTGCCGTATCAGTACATGTTCAATTCGCTACAAATTAATAATGGAAATGGCAACTATCAAAATGTCGCGCATTTCAGCGATCTTGCTAAGACAGATTGGAGTTGGGCGGGGCTGCTAGCCGATTGGAACAACGATGGATGGAAAGATATTTACGTCACGAATGGCTATCGAAAATATGGTTTGGACAATGATTCGAAGGCAAAAATCAATCAAGCTAAAACTAAATATAAAGGCGAAGTGCCACTGCAAGTCAAGCAAGAACTGTATGATGCGATGCCTTCTGAACCACTCGCAAACATCTTGTACACCAATCAATCAGATTTGCGCTTCGAAGATCAGACCAGCTTAGCTAATATGAATCATCCCAGCTTTTCGAATGGTACTGCCTATGCAGATTTGGATGGAGACGGCGACCTCGATTTGGTCGTCAATAATATGGATCAGGAAGCTTTTTTATATCAAAATCTGACTGCTGATAAGCAAGCAGCCAACTATCTAAGGGTAAAGCTAGAAGGCACACTATCAGAATCTTTTGCCAAAGTATATTTGAAATACGCAGGACAGCAACAAATGGTGGAGAGTAAACGGGTGAAAGGCTATTATTCGGCGACTGAGAATCTGGCACACTTCGGTATTGGTCGAAATCGAATAATAGACACAGTGCGAGTAGAGTGGGGGAGTGGCTTAGCGGAAGAACGCTACAGAGTAAAAGCTAATCAGGTGCTGACTTTCAAACAAGCTGATGCCAGTGAGCGTCCAAGTACGAACAAGGCGGTATCGAATAAATTTCAGCAAGTGTCTTTAGGCACGCTAAAGCTCTTGTATCGCCACCAAGAAAATAGCTACAATGATTTTGAAAAAGAAGTCTTACTACCCTACAAACAGTCGACTTTCGGACCTTGCCTGGCGAAAGCAGATGTAAATGGAGATGGCAAAATGGATGTTTTTGTCGGTGGTGCAGCAGGACAAGCTGCCACGCTCTTTTTACAAACGCCTCGGGGTTTTGCAAAGCAGGAAACCTATGCCTTCCTCCGTGATAAAGCCCACGAAGATGTGAACGCTCATTTTTTTGATGCCGACCAAGATGGCGACCAAGATTTATTTGTGGTGAGTGGCGATAATGCTTTTGCGGCGAATGATGAGCGATACGCCAATCGTCTATATTGGAACGATGGTAATGGGCAGTTTGTAGAAAGTAAATTGAGCTTTTCTACTTACAGTGGTAAAGCCATCGCAAGCCTCGACTTTGACCAAGATGGTGACTTAGATTTAATTGAGGGAAATCGAATTATACCGCAACAATATCCACAAGCCGCACCTGCTTTTCTCTATCGAAATGATGCTGGTAAGTTTGTGGATGTAACCGCAGAAATAGCACCAGAACTTTCTAAATTTGGTATCATCAACGATATACTACCCACCGATTTTAATGGAGATGGTCAAATGGATTTTATTGCCGTGGGGGAGTGGACCGCTGTGGGTTTATTCCTGAACGAAGATGGCATATTTCGTAATATCACCTCCGAAAATGAAGATTTAGCTGCGCTCAAAGCTTGGTTATTTAGCGCGCACGAAATGGATATAAATAAAGATGGAAAGCCTGATTACCTGATTGGTAATGTAGGATTGAATACCAAGTTTTCTGCCTCTGCCAAGAAGCCTTTCAAAGTTTTTGCCGACGATTTTGATGAAAATGGTTCTTATGATATTGTCCTCAGCAAACAATACAAAGACGAATATGTGCCAGTGCGTGGGCGCGAATGTTCCTCTCAACAGATGCCTTTTATCGAAACCAAATTTCAAACCTACGATGCCTTTGCCAAAGCGACGATGTCCGATATTTATGGAGAAGAAAAATTGGATAATTCACTAGCATTAGAAGTCACGGATTTTCGTTCCTTTCTTCTGCTAAATCAAGGCAGTAACGAATTTGAAATCCGCTATTTACCTCCAGCGGCGCAACAATTTCCACTGCTAGATGCGGTCATTACGGATTTGAACAAAGACGGTTTTGAGGACGCTATCGTAGTAGGCAACATCTATAACACCGAAGTAGAAACACCACGCTGGGATGCTGGTACGGGCTTGGTCCTATATGGCAGTGCCAATGGACAATTCCGCATCAATCCAAGTCCATCTGATGACCTAAATATCGCTGGCAATACCAAAACACTGATGCAAATCGCACACCTTGGGAAAGGAAAAAATTATTTAATTGCGGGTCGAAATAATGATTTGCTGGTGGTGTACGAAGTGAAAGATTGAGGAATAAATAGGGTGCATCTCAAAATGTCGTTTTGTTGATTAAAGGGCGAATTTTCGTTTGTATTTCATGCAGTCGCATCCGAAAATCTACAAAGGAGGATTTTCGGATGCTCCAAGGGATTTTAAGGGCAAGAAGCGTTAAAACTTTAACGCTTCTTGCCCTTAAAATCCCCCTAGCAGAAAGTTTTTCACCTTTGAAAAAAACTTTCTGCGACATTTTGAGATGCGCCCGAATCAATATTAGGCGTGTACGAAAGTATATGTACGCAACAATAACTGCCTTTGTCTTGTACTATTAAAAACGACAGCCCATGATTGCTAATTTAGATAATGAAGTCTATTTTAAACACGTCTTTACAGATGTAGAAGTCTTTCAAGAATTTGTGAAAGACATTTTGAACATAGAAATTAAAATAGAAAAAGTAGAGACGGAAAAAGTATTGCCTGATCCTGTGAGTGCCATTAAATTCAGGATGGATTTATTTGCAGAGGATATCGAAAGCAGAGCAGTTGTAGAGATACAAAAAGTAGATTATGATTATACCTATGATCGATTTTCGCATTATTTTCTGGCTAATCTGATTGATGTACAGCGTAGTAGTAAAGCTTATGCCTATGAAAAAGACGTTTATGTAATTGTGGTCATGACTTCTTCCTATCGGATTAATGAGAAAAATGGTATGCCCATTCGGGACGATGTCCTGATCACGGACTTGAATCCAAGAACGCTAAATGGAACAATGCGACATATGCAAAACCATAAAATGATTATTCTAAATCCGAAATATATCAATGAAGAAACGCCCGCAAATATCAAGGATTGGTTAGATTTAATCAAAGAGTCCATGTTTAATCAAGATGACCCACAAGTTAACACGACAAAAAAAGGAATCGCAAAAGCAGTCGATTTAGCGCAATTGAGTAAGATAACACCTGAACAACTGGCAGAAGCAAAGATCGCGCAAATGAAAAAGGCAGCAAGAATTTATATTGAAAATCAAGCAAAACAGGATGGCTTTACAGAAGGACTAGAAGAGGGGCGGCAAAAAGGGAGAGAGGAAGGAATGGAAGAAGGGAGAGAGGAAGGATTGAAAAAAGGAATAGAGCAAGGGAGAGAGGAAGGACTGAAAAAAGGAATAGAACAAGGTATAGAGAAAGGGATTGAGCAAGGCATAGAAAAGGGTATTGAGCAAGGAAAACAAATGGGAATAGAAGAAGGACAAAAAATCGTAATAGACAAAGCTATTACGAGAGCATTGGAGCGTGGAAAACTCAGTGTCGAAGAAATCGCAGAAGACTTCGAAGTGAGCATACCGTATGTGACACAGCTCCGAGACAATACCGACTAACAGAACAAATGGATGATTTTAAAGCCTTCAAAACTTGTCTGTCTGTAATTGTTACAGGTTATCTATGTTTTATTACATCCCTAAATGCCCAAGTCTACCAACTTAAACTAGAAGCCTTAGACCAAGCCTCCGATTTTCTATCCAATCAAATCGAATACCCTGAACAAATTCCCGACATTACACAACTACTGCCCACTTTAGAAGATTGCATCGAACAACTACAGCAACAAGGCTATTATACGGCTTCCGTAGACAGTATTTACACCTTCGATCGTACTTATGTTGCAAAAATTCACGTCGGAGAACAACTAGAATGGTTGGCACTGGATGCAGGTAATGTGGAAAATAGCTATTTATCCAGAATTGGTTTTCGACCACAAGCTTATCGAAAAAAGCCCTTACGCTTCGAGGAGGTACTACGCTTGCAAGATCGTTTACTGGCAGAATTAGAAAACAATGGCTATCCTTTTGCCCAACTTCGCTTGGATAGCATCGAAATTGCAGGACATCGAGTTCGAGCGCAGCTACAGTTAAATAAAGGCAATTTCATCACTGTGGACAGTGTCATCCTAAATGGGGCGAAAGTGATCTCCAATACTTATTTGGAAAACTACCTAGATATTTCCGCTGGTAGCACTTACGATAAGTCAAAAATACTACGCATAAAAGATCGACTAAAAGAGTTACCATTTCTAACCGAAAGCAAAGACGCTCAAATTGATTTTTACGGCGACCGCGCCATACTTAATCTCTATTTGAAGCCTAAAAAAGCAAGCCGCTTCGATTTCATCATCGGCGTATTGCCAAGTACACAAACTACTGGTACGACAACGAATACCTCCTTTGTCATCACAGGAGAGTTGAAGGGAGAACTCTACAATGCGCTGGGTTTTGGTGAACGTATTTTTGCACAAATTGAGCAGTTGCGCCCCGCCACACCACGGATGGATATTCAAGTCAATTATCCTTATATCTTGGATTTACCTTTCGGTGTAGATGCTAGCGTGGATTTATACAAACAGGACAGTACTTTTTTGACGGTGGCTTTCGATATAGGGGTTCAGTATTTAATGTCGGGCGGAGACTATTTAAAAGTATTTTGGGAAAACCAAAGTTCTGCTCTCTTAAGCGTCAACGAAAGCCGTTTGTTACAAGAAAGAGCCTTGCCCAATACTTTAGATTTGAGCAATAGCAAATTTGGGGTGAGCTATTTGCGCCAAAAACTAGACTATCGTTTCAATCCCAGCAAAGGTTGGCAGGCGTTTTTCAAAGCAAGCCTCGGTCGAAAAACTATTCAACCCAACAATCGTATCCTCGACCTTTCCAATGAGCAATTTGATTTTCAAAGCCTGTACGATAGCCTCAATTTACAAAGCTTCCAATACGAAATCGCAGCCAATCTAGCAACCTATTTACCGCTCGGCAGTCGAGCCACCTTGAAACTTAGCAACCAGAGCAGTTTCATTTTTAGCAATCAGCCCATTTTCCAAAACGAGCAATTTCGATTAGGCGGCAATCGTCTACTGCGTGGTTTCGACGAGCAATCCATCTTTGCCAGTCGATATAGCCTGTTTACGCTAGAACCACGTCTGCTGCTTAGCACCAATTCCTACCTCTACGCCTTCCTAGATTACGCTTGGCTAGAAGATGAGACCAATCGAGCCTATCGACGCGACACGCCTCTCGGTTTAGGAGCTGGCATCACCCTAGAAACTGCCGCAGGACTGTTTGGCATGAGCCTAGCAATCGGCAATCAGCGCAATCAAGGACTCGATTTTCGTTCGCCCAAAGTACATTTGGGTTATGTGAGCTTATTTTGAAAGCATACTTGTTGCGCGATCTCAAACACTCCAACATTCCAGCACTCGAACACTCGAACACTCCAACATTCAAACCCGCCTAAACGGCTGCTCAAAATCAGGACGAATCAATCGCCAAATCCTAGCATCATAGGGTTTATCGTCCAACATGGCAAATAAGACGCTTGGATAAGCACAAGTTTTAAAATAAGCAGCAGTGGCTTTCCGACTATCGAGCACCTTAAATTCTGCCTTGCACTGATCTTCGATGGCTCGAAATTCCGCTTTCAAAGTTTTTGCCTTTGCCTTTACCCAAGCATAAAATTCGTCGGGTACGTTTTCCAATATCTCATCGAAAGGCTGTCCTGTAGATAGATATTCCCAGATAGAAATGCTAGAAACTTGTGTGACGATTCGATGAATACGAAGATATTCCTCAAATTTGATTTTGTAGCGCAAACCGCTTTCAAAACGAATCACAAAGCCTTCTTTGTTAGTAGATTCTAATGCTTTAAGTTGCTCAATGTCCGTAATGCCATCGTATTGCTTGACCACTGGAAATCCAACATCAGGCAATTCTTCCTCCACACCACTAGCCGTGTCAATTACTGCCAGTAAAATTAAATCCCGCTGCTCGCCATAATCTACAACAATGCGATTTTCGGGATAAATAATTTCAAACAAGTAGGTCTTTGTCCGATCCAAGTTAGGGAGGACTGTGGCATATTTTTCTTGCAAAATATGATTAGCCACCTGCGACTGCTCGCTAATGAATGAACCACGGGTTGCGATATAAGCTTGCTCCTCCAACCAATACAAAATGCCCAGTGAGCCGTCCATCTTTTCATACACTTCAAACGGCTTGTCTGGAATCACTTGATCGGCTCGTTCGCCCCAATTAAAAAACTTGGGAAAAGGACGAGCAACGACGCGATAAGCTGCATCCAAAATCAAGCCACGACATTGTAGCGTCACGTCGTTCCATACCTGATCGTATTGCGTCTTGGCGGTGTAATTGTAGATCCAGATAGCTGCTTCGGGATGTTTTCGCGCGCTGACATAACCCTCCGATAGCATTTGGTGTAAAAGCATAGAAATGATACTTCAATTGACTTAAGGTTTGAAAAAAATGAGCTACATTGCGAATGGGATAAATTTGTGCAGATAGTTGAATTGTAAAATTGTTCAATTGTCGAATTGATAGTGACGTGCTGTATAATCAGCTGCGTCTGCTATTTATGCGAATAACGACTGTACAAATCTCATTTTTCCTGGCATTAGACTCAGATATAGTTCAGGTCAATATTCATAGATTGAGCAACAAGTATGCTCCGTAATTCTCTTCGGACGGAAACACCGATTCTCAGTTATTTTTTCCGAGAAAAATAACTGAGAATCGGTGTTTCCGTCCATAAAAAATCTTTAGGCATACTTGTTGCGCGATTTCAAACACTTTACTAAGTTTCAAAAGTTTAGTAAAGCTGTACTGCCGCAAGATGGAGCATTTTATCCGTTATTCGCATTAATTATAGAATGGGAATAATCAATTCAACATTTTTTTAATTCAGCAATTCTACAAAGCGATCAAAATTAAGATGCACTTTTTTACCCCAAATGAAGTATAAAAGTCAGTGTTTTGCAGAATTAATAAAGCAAGATACCAAACGCTCAAAATCCGCTGCATCATTATAAACATTTGGCGAAATTCGGATGGCATTTCCACGAATAGAGACAAATACCTGCTCGTTTTCAAAATTAGTCCTTAGCTTTTCCAAATTGATATGCTTAGGAAGCCGTACGCCAAATAAATGCCCACAGCGACGATCCTCCTGCTCTATCTGACAACCTATTGCTCGCAACTGTTCTACTGCTTGCACTGCGATAGATTTAGTATAGGATTGGATGTTCGCTACGCCCCATTCCAGCAGTTGAGTTATGGCGCGATTGAGCATAGGAACCAACAAAAAATTGCTTTGTTCCCCGACATTATAGCGTCCTGCGTAAGGGCGATATTCGGGTTCATAATTGACCAAAGCTCTAAAATCATGGCTATTGTGACGGTTGATCCAATTTTCTTCTATTGCAGTACCATAATCGAAATACTCGCCATAGTAAGCCAAGCCCAAAGCATAAGGGCCTAACAACCATTTATAGCCACCGCAAACCAACGCATCTACTTCAAATTCCTTTACACTAAAAGGCAATGCACCAACAGATTGTGTCCCATCAATGATGAGCAAAGCATCCATTTCTCGCGTTTTTTCACGAATTGCCTTTAGGTCAAAAAGCGTTCCATCTGCCCAATGTGCATGTGAAATGGCAACCACTTTAGTATCTTCATATATAGCATCCAAGATCGCTTCTGTCCAAGCTTCCGAACGATTGGCACTGTCAGGTGCGACTACCATGCCAAGATCTGCTTCGTAGCGCTTTGACAACTGTTCCCAAGCGTAATAATTGCTCGGAAACTGCTCATCCACCAGTAAAATTTCGTCGGTATCCATGAGGTGAATATTATTCGTAACATTGGCAATACCATAAGAAACGGAAGGAATCAGAGCAATGCGTTCGGATTCTTCCACATCGATAAGTTTGGCAAAATTTGCTTTCAATTGTCTCACTGGCTCAAAAAAATCACTAATCTGATAGTTATAAGGTCTTGCTTTCCCAAATAAAGCTGCTTGACCTGCCATCGTGACGGACTTTAGCTGCGGCGACATGTAGGCACCGTTCAAATAACAAATTTCTTGGGGCAAGTCAAAAAGGTGTGCTTGATTACTGAGCATGTATAATCGTTTTGTCTTTAACAGGCGTCACCTGTATGAAATAATGAATTGAAATTTCAGCGCAAGGCAATCCCAACAATTGCTAAAAGTCTTTTCTGTTTGATCTATTGTTCGTGTTCTTTCATTCCATAAACGAATCAACAACTTAAATAATTCGATGAAGATGTGAATAACGACTGTACAGATATCATGCTTCTTGATATTTGTGTTTCCATCCATAAAACCTTTTGGTATACTTGTTGCCCGATCTCAAACACTTTACTGAGTCTCAAAAGTTTGGTAAAGCTGTTCCTGCCATGAAATGGAGTATTTTACCCGTTATTCGCATCAAAGACTAGATTTTAGCAGTTAGCCTAGATTTTCAAAGTCAAAGATTTTATTTTTAAAGAATTATTTCAAGCGAGCGAGTAAACTTATTAAAAAAACAAAGAAATATTTAAAAATAGATTTCTTTTAAAGAGAAAAAAACGTATCTTTGCACTCGCTTTCAAAAAACGCTGTTCTTTGAGTAAATTTTATGCCAGTGTAGCTCAGTTGGCCAGAGCAGCTGATTTGTAATCAGCGGGTCGGGGGTTCGAATCCCTCCACTGGCTCTTTTTTATGGTTGGTAGTGCTTAGCTAATAACTATATGCCAAATGCTAACAGCCACAAAAAAGGGGGTGCGCCGGAGTGGGAGAGCCGGGCCAGACTGTAAATCTGGTGTCTATGACTGAATAGGTTCGAATCCTATCACCCCCACATTTTTGTAATGAAAGAGTCACTTCAACAACAATTGAATGTGGAAATTCAAGGTAATATTGTTTTTGAAAAACATAGACAAGCGGGTGTAGCTCAGTTGGTAGAGCATCAGCCTTCCAAGCTGAGGGTCGTGGGTTCGAGTCTCATCACCCGCTCAATAAGCTAAAGCACAATGGGGCTTTTGCGTTGCTCATTTTTATGGGATATGTTGATATAATACTTTGTTGAGAGAATGCTATTTTGCCCAAGCAGCAAATCAATACAAAGGCAAAAAATGTTAGAGATATATTGCCGATGTAGC
>JBCDKV010000024.1:0-15972 GCA_038746215.1 Bacteroidota bacterium
CGCGCAACAAGTATGCTCAAAGGGTTTTTATGGACGGAAACACAAATTTCAACTTATTTTTCTCCAAAAAATAAGTTGAAATTTGTGTTTCCGTCCGAAGAGAACTACTAAGCATACTTGTTGCTCAATTATCTGGCATTGACTCAGGCTACTTCTGAGTAAAATGTTAACGAAACTGAGACTTCATGCAGCCGAGATTCCATTTTCAAAAGTTAAAGAATGTAAATCTATTTCTTGGGCATTACTAACTATCAAAAGCATTACCGCTTACTACTCAAATAAAAAATCCATTTTCAGTTCTTGTTGTACCAACTGACGAGCATATTGATTTTGTACGAGTCCGTAGGTGGTGATGAAGGTTAAAAAGATAGATTTATTTGTTTTGCTTTCCTGTTTGAAAGCACTGATCTTTTGTCTGAGTTGCGCTGCGTAAGCCTTAGTAATAGGAAAGGGATTTTCGGAGAATTTGATTTCACAGAGATGAATAATACGATCTCTTCTATCTATGACTAAATCTATTTGTGCAGCTTGCTCGCTACTTGAACTTTTCCAAGCAGAAACTTCTGTATGAACTACTTCTATTCCCAAGTGCTTTTTGATTTGTGCTAAATGATAGATACAAATACGCTCGAAAGCGTAGCCCCTCCATGCTCGCCAAGCAGGATGATCGATCATAGATAGCCAAGCACCTGCTCCACTGGATTTGCTGTTCTTGACAAATTTAAGATAAAAGAGCGAATATTGATCGGTCAATTGGTACAAGCTGCCTTTTTTCTTTTTTCCGAAAGGCAAATACTTTTGGATAAAACCACACTGCTCCAATTCTTTAAGAACTTTAGTAAACCTTCCACCCTGTGACAATTTAGCTGCCTTGGCTAGATCGCCTCTGCTGAGTCCTTTGGCTTTTTTGGCTAATGCTTCTACGATAGCGATGTGTCGCTCTTGTTTTTTGAAAAGTGACGCATATAGGTTTTGAAATTCAGTTCGCAGTATACCGTATTCACTAAAAAATAGTCGATCAATATTTTGCGCAATACTTTCTCGAACATTCACTTCCTCTAAATAGAACGGAATGCCACCTATTGCCATGAAAAGTTGCACGATTTCATATCGTCCAAAAACACTGCCTTTCGCTGTCAAAAAAGCTTCTGTCTCTTTCAAAGTGAAAGGCTTTAGGTAAATGCGTTTCGTGACGCGATTGTGTAAGCCACCGTGGTTATTGATGAGTTCATTAATCATCCAAGAGGTGGCAGAGCCGCAAACTACTAGAAATATATCGTTTCGGTGAAAGGCCCATGCATTCCAAAAATGCTCTAATGCAGTCATAAAATCCGAACGAGGCGTATCGAGCCACGGCAATTCGTCAATGAATACGACCTTTCGATTCGTTGTTACATTTTCTAGGTAGTGGATCAACAGTTGAAAAGCTGAAAACCAAGACGTGGGAATAGCATCGTCCTGTTTTGAAGGATCAAAACGCAATAAACTGGCGTGGAAATTTTGTAGTTGTTGTTTGGTATTGCCTTTGGAAAGTCCAGTTAATTGAAAGGTATACGCTTTGGAAAAAAGCTCTTTAATCAGATAAGTCTTACCCACTCTTCGCCGTCCATATAGGGCAATAAATTCCGAGCGATTGCGCTGGTATAGTTCTTGTAGAATCTGCTGTTCTTGCTTTCTCCCAATTATGTTCGGCATTGCTATACTTATTTGATAAGTTCATTCATAAGCGGCTAAATGTACCTTTTTAAACCCACATTTAGCCGTTTATAAAACACTAAACGGCTAAATCTAGTTTGAAAAGGGGGGTCTTACAGCAAATTGCAGTACTTTCTAAGTAGTCAGTCAAGTTGATAGTGTCGGATATAATTTAAGAGAGTTTTGGATTTAGGCAAGGCAAAAAACGTAAGCATAGCCATAACTACGGTGAGGCTTTTTAACGAAACATAAATTAAAAAATCGCCAAATTATCCGACAATATTAGCTTTACTGACTACTAAGGCTCTCCCCTACCCTTCTTTTTCTTCTTAAAAGGATTGTATTTGTCCAGCTTCTCTTTGAGTTCTTCTGCCTTTTCGCCCACGGCTTCTTGCGCCTTGGTCTTTGCTTCGTTCTTGACCGAATCAATCTTGGTTTGTACGACCGCTTTTGCAGAATCCACAGCTTCATTCACCTTATCTTTGGCTTCTTCCTTAGCAGAGGTGATGCGCTCGTTCACTTCTTCTTTGGCTTCTTCCTTCACCGTTCCGATCTGCTCGGTGGCACTGTCTTCTAGCGAACCAGCGAGGGAAGTACGGTTTTCTGCACCCAGCGGAGTGATCCCTACTTTTGGTTCAGTCATTGAGCCAGTCAAGTTGATGCGCATTTTGATGTGCGAACCTGCCGAAAGATTGAGTCCAGCCGATTGCGCTTTGCTTTCTAGTAAGTTCAAACCTTTGTTGGCAGCCGAACCGATGTACTTTCTGGGAACGACAGCAATAATGTTGAAATCCATAGCTTTGTCCAAACTACTCGTGCCACTCACGGTCATATCAATATCTTTAAATCTGAGTTTGGCTTCTTCTAGTTTAACGCTCCCATTTTCTATCGTAAACCAGTTTTTAGTATCGTCAATCTCAAATTCATCGAAGTTGATTTCTCGAATTTGTAAGCTATTGCCAATCGCCTGGAAAGGTTTGAAGTTTTTGATACTCGCGTCAATAGTTTGCAGAAAACCCTCCAAATTAAGCGTATTCAGATCGGGCATCATGTCCTGCCCTAAGACGCTCGACATCAGTAGCGTCGTATTCATTTTACCATTCAGAAATGCACCGATGGGCGCGAAAGTCTCAAAAGTATTAAAGGTGTTGAATGCTTGCGGAATGCCGATTTCATTGAGTGCCAACTTCATATCAAACTTGGGTTCGTCTGGATTTTGTGTATCGTATCCACCCGTCATCTCAATGCTACCGCCTAAGGTTTCGCCCGTTGTATTTTCAAATAGCAAACGCCCGTTTTGGATGATGATATCACCTACCACGTTTCGCAATTTTAAATCTGCGTATAAGACTTCTTTTAAATCCCCTTTAAATTTAAAATTCCAAGTTCGTGGCATAATGAACGCCTCCAAATCTTCGGGCTGCGCCATTTCGGGTGTTTCGTCACCAATATTGGAAGTATATTCCTCGGAAGCTAGGATCGAATTGGCATTCAAGAAATTGGAATTGATATTGAAATCACCGTAGACCGTATCGCCTTGCAAGGCGTATTCCATATAATTACGAATCGTTCCATTGCCACTGATGTCGCCGTCTGCTAATCTTGTATCGAAGTTAGGAATGGTGATTTTCTGTTCCGTTACCTCAACTTTGCCCGTCAGATTACTCAGATTGTAAGGATCGTAAGCTACCTTATTGGCTTTCACATTCAAATCCAAATTGTAGCGATAAGGCGGTAGACTAGCTGCACTGGCACTCGTTTCGCCCTCACTGCTCGCTTCAGATTCCTCGCTTTCGTAGCTTGCCATCAACTGATCCAAGTCGAATGTCCCTGCGGCTATATCAAAAGCCCCTACCATCACGCCTCCATTCGTCGTAAAATTATAGAGGTTACTTGCATTGCCCGTTGCAGTCAGATCACTACCGTTGACTTTCATCGAAAAGCGATTGAGCTTTAAATCGTTGGCAGTGATATTCAAATCTGTACTCAAATCTGTAATTTCGTAGACATCATATACGATCTTCCGCATTTCCGCATCCACTTCAAAATTGTATTGATCAGCTACCTGCTGATCGACTTTGGGCGAATCAGAGTTGCTTTCCGTTGTGCTACTGGCAGTTCCTTCTTCGGTCAGCCATTCGTCCGCATTGAAATAATTGGAACGAACACGCATATTGCCACGCAAGGTTTGGCTCGGAGCAAGGGCAGCGAGCGGATTGAATATTTTACCAGAAGCGTACAAATCACTTTTGCCCAGCCGCGAATCGAATTTAACTAAATCGACGTATTGGGGCGTGAAATTTGCTACGGCATCGCGCACATTGACGTTGGGCATTCCATTGGCGATGTACAGCATATCTTGAATGCTGGCGCTTCCTTTCACATTCACATTTCCATAGTTTTCGCGCTCAATGTCTGATTGTCTGGCTTTGGCAGTCACGTCTGCGACGATTTTCCCTGCGATTTCTTGTACGCCCTCCAGCGGATAGGCTTTGGATAAATTGCCCAAGTCCAAATTGGCTTTGACGCGCGTATCAATATTCGGGTCAGAAATAGGCGTTCGCAACTTCAGATAGGCTTCTACGGGATCTTTTCCAACCAAGAGCGAGAGCTTTTGAACATCTACAAAAGTAGCATCCAAACTACCGCCTGGATTACTGATTTGAGTTGTTGTATTGATGTCGTTAATGGGCGTTGGCAAATCGGGATATTTGAGTTCGCCACCTTTCACCCCTAAATTCAACTCAAAAGCAGGGTATTGTTCTTTCACTGCATTGTAAATCCCTCTAGCAAAGCCATTGAATTGAAAAGTTCCATCCGTTTTCACCTTGCGGAAATCCTCGGTGTAGGCATTGGGAAGAAGGGAAAGCAGTTCCCTAAATTCCGTCTCTGGTGCATTGAAGGATAGATTTAGGTTAATATCATCGCTAGCTTCTACTAATTGTACGAAACCGTCCGCTTGCAAATGCAGGGCATTCACATACAGATCATTCTTTGCGATGCTGTATTTGGATTCCTCTAAGTTGGCGTTGAAGATGGCATCCAGTTTCACATTCGCGCTATCTAAATAAGCAATGCCGTCGTAGTTCAGACTGGTGTACGCAATCTCGGTTTCGGTCTCTAGATCAAAGATCGTGCTACTTAAATTTCCTTTTCCACTGTGATTGATATTAGCAAGAGTCGTCACCAAACCTAACGTCTTATCATCGTAATGAATGCGCCCGTCTTCTATGCTGTAGCCTTGCAATTCGACTTTGAAATCACTGTTATCGCTAGTCGTTGACGTTGTATCTGTGGTCGATACGATGTCGTAGTTGGCTTTGCCATCTTCTAACACATATATATTGATATTTGGCTTGGTCAAGCGAATAGATTTCACAGTCGTCTCCCCACGAATGACAGACATCAAATCGACCGCCACGTCAAAATTTTCGCCTTCCATCAATGCAACACCCTCGAACTCGTCTTTGCCTACGACCGAAAAATCGCTCAAGCGGAAACTTAGGTTGGGGAAGCTTCGGAAAAAAGATAGGTTCACTTCCCGAAAATCTACTTTGGCATCAATATTGTTATTGACTTGTTCCTTAGCAAAAGTATTGATTTTATCTTTGAATAGGTTAGGAATCGCTACTGCAGCACCAATCAAGAGCGCAAGTATTAAGAGCAAGACTAAGCCTAATTTTTTTAAAAATTTCATATTGTTTTTGCTTTTGTGTACGGAATTACACCATTCACTTATCCATCACTACACTTATATAGGACGCATACTCGGGCAGAAAGTAAGCAATGAGCGCAAAATTAACAATACTTTTAGAGCAGACTAGTGTTTTTTATACTGTGTATGGAAGGTATAGATATACTGCGTTTGGGATAAAAAAGTGCATTTTCTTCTTTGTTGATTTGTTGAACTGTTTATTCGTTTAATGCCTTCAATATCAGTGTTTTGCGGTTAAGCGAATAAACAATTTAAACAAACAAACAAGTATATTCGTATGCACAAATTCATCCCGATTACAGTACAAGTAGATCACTCCCGATTGATTTCTTTCAGCAAGGACTCTGTTTCTTTGAGCAATTCTTCCATTTCCCTATTGATCTTTTCTTTCTCCTGCTCATTCAAATTATCATCCCCTTTTTTGTGTACCTCGTCCGATATTTCATTTCGCTTGCGTTCCAATCGGTCTAGCTTAGAAAGGGCATCAGGATCAATTTTTTCTACACTGTTTTTCACCTTCTGAAACAAACCTCCTATTTTATCCAAGGCGTTATCGTACTTTCCTTCGTCCAATTTTTCTTTTTCAGCTTGCAGCAAATCCTTAACAGCGACGCCCACGTCTTTAAACTCTTGGACAATTTTTTGACTCGTTTCTTTTTCTTCGGTCGTTCCAAAAAAGAAATTATAGATCAAGATCGCAACGACTAAAAAAGCGAGGGTTCTGAAAGCAAATTTTATCATAGCGTTTTTTGTTTATAAAATTTTGATTGTGAATAAAATATTGATCGGGCTACCAAATAACGGAATTTCTAGGTGTAAACTAAAATATCTTTCGATCAAGTCTTTTGTTTTATCTATTGATGTTGCTTTGATTACATAGCTAGACTAGTGCTTAGTCAAGATAAAATTGACGGGTAATTTTGGCGACTTTTGAATCTGTCCTGCGTTAAAAATACTCAATGTAGCTATGGCTATATCTGCGTTTTTTGCCTTGGTCAGTTCCAAAATTCATCCAAACTTACACTCGTCATTTCAACGTTGACTAAGCACTAGCTGCATTTCTTATTATTGCTAAGTGTGCTTTATACTTCATTTTGCGTTTTGTACAGTAGTTTAGAGCTTGTTTGGGATTTTTCCTGCTGAACAACCAGCGTTTTACGAACCTGACTGCACAAAAAATGAACGCCGTCTCTAGCTATACAGTTAATTTTTTCACCTCGTTAGAACCGAAAACCACTGATTATGAGTTTATAAAAAAAATCCCAACAAGCTCTAATGGCAACTTAGCTAATTTTTGCTTAATTTGCAGGAAATAGGCTAGTTGTTTGCTCTGATTTTATAGTTGTATCAAAATTAGTCTTGCACGAGGTTTTGAGCAATCCTTGAAATCAATTCTAGTAAAGTGCCTGAGATTGTTTAACAAGTAAGCTCGAAAGGTTTATAGGCGAAAAAACAGACAACTAGTCCACTATATTTATCAAACTATTTTTTGCATATCGTGGGTAAACAAAAAATTCTAATCGTTGATGATGAACCAGATATTCTGGAGATTCTGAAATTCAATTTGGACAAGGCAGGCTACGATACCTTTGTGGCTACCAATGGCGAAGAAGGGATCAATATGGCGGAAAAAGAGCGTCCTGATTTGGTGATATTAGATATTATGATGCCAAAAATGGACGGCGTAGAAGTTTGTCGCCAATTGAGGCAAAGTCAAAAATTTAATCAAACCCTCATCGCTTTTTTAACGGCACGAGACGAAGACTATTCTCAAATTGCCGCTTTGGACGTGGGCGGAGACGATTACATTACCAAACCCGTCCGTCCTAGGGTTTTGGTGAGCCGAATTAAGGCATTGCTCAGGCGTTCTCGAACAGACGATACCACCGCAGACACGAGTATTACGTTGGGTAATCTCGTAGTTGATAAGGAACGGATTTCTGTAAAAAAAGATGGCAAGGAAATTGAACTAGCGAAGAAGGAATTTGAATTGTTGAGTCTATTGGTGTCCAAGCCAGGAAAGGTATTTTCGAGGGATGAAATTTTCAATAAGGTTTGGGGAACAGATGTGATTGTTGGCAACCGAACGATAGATGTACACATTAGAAAAATTAGAGAAAAAATAGGGGATGAATATATCAAAACCATCAAAGGGATTGGGTACAAATTTGAGTTTTAACCTCTTTCAGATTCAAAAGAATTATACGCCACGACAGATTGCGCTCTTTTCTGCTTTTTGGATCACTGCGATTATCGTACTGACCTTTCTGCCCTTGCTTTTCATTGAACCAGTACGCTGGGAATATCGCATCTTGTTTTACGTGCTTTCTTCCATTGTTTTCTTCATCTTGACCTATACGATCTTTCTCGCTGCCTTGAAAAAGTATATCTATCGCAGAATCAAGCTGATCTATAAAACGATTCATCAACGCAAATTGATGGCAAAGGAAAAGAGAGATATTGTGGATGCGGATAGCAATATATTTCAGGACGTGGAAAAAGAAGTGGAAGAATGGGCGCATCGACAAGAAGTGGAATTGCAAAAATACAAAGAATGGGCAGAATATCGCCGTCGATTTGTGGGAGATATATCCCACGAACTAAAAACACCTATTTTTTTGATTCAGAGCTATTTAGAGACTTTGCTGGACGGTGCTTGGCAAGAACCCGAAAGGTTGCTGCGCTATCTGAGAAAGGCAGCAAAAAGTACCGACCGATTGAATACCATCGTGCAAGATTTAGAGGCGATTGCTCGCTTAGAGTCAGGTGACTTGATGTTGGATATGCGAACTTTTGACATTAGAAAGCTGACAGATGATATTTTTGAAGAATTGGAAATTAAGGCTCAAAAACACGGCATCAGCTTGCAACTCAAGGAAGGGGCTGCCAAGTCCTTTAGTGTCAATGCAGACGAAGATTTGATTCGGCAGGTCATCACCAACCTCCTCAATAACTCCCTAAAATACGGGAAAGAAAACGGACGCACCAAAGTCAGTTTTTACGATATGGATCAACACATCCTCATTGAAATTGCAGACAATGGCATCGGTATTCCCAGCGAACATTTACCACACGTTTTTGATCGTTTTTATCGCGTGGATAAGAGTCGCTCTCGACAGCGCGGTGGTTCAGGCTTGGGCTTATCTATTGTCAAACACATCATCGAGGCGCATAATCAAACCATCAATGTGCGCAGTACTAAAAATTTGGGTTCTACTTTTGGATTTACTTTGAAGAAGGCGGTTTGAATAAGTTTGAAAAAAGACTTTCTGCGAATCTTGGAAACGAAATCCTCCATTTTCTATTTGCGTCCACTTTTGAAAGTAAGCTTTGCATTTGGTTCAGATGTAGTTCATGGACATATCAAAAAATCCACTGAAACAACTTTACGATGCCCCAAATGATACCAACAATCACCGCCAATACAAACAGCAGAAAGAGTATACCTTTGAATAAAAGGGCACGTTTTTTCTTAGGGTCACTTCTTAAGTCTACCAGTTCAGACAGTTGAATTGCTTCCCTAGGCTTAAATATACCTACCACTTCTAAGCAGGCTTTTGCCATATCGTACGCTTTTATCTGATCGTAATGAAAGGCAGCTTCTGTGTAAAAATCACAAATAACTGCTTCGTCAAATGCCTTGAAATTGGGGTATATCTTTGCAATATTGAGTTCCTCACCAAATATTTTGTGAAAGGTTTGTTCTGCTTCTTCCTCTTTACCTTTAAGCCTAATATACGACAAATCAATACTTGGATCTCCTTTGAACCGTTCAAAATTCTCCTCCACTTTCTGTTGATGGGCTTCTTTTCGACCTAGTTCTAAATAGCATTCTGCGATGCTGTTTTCCAAAAAAGGTTCGTTGGGGTATTTGTCTTTTGCCTTCTCCAAAAATATTAGGTGTTCTAGTGGATTGTTTTGTTCTGCATCAAAACTCATGATCTCAAGCAATAATTTCTTGTGCTTCAACTGAAATGCAATCATCCCATCGCTGTAGGGAATTTCTCCAAAAGGCGTTGATAGCATTTCGATTTCTGTATCTGTACCTTTCAATAAAGCCGAATTGAATAAATCATTCATTTCAGCCGAAAGATCATCGTATCTGATATTTCTGCTCCTCGTTCTCCTCTTTTTCCTTATGTTTCTCCTAGGCTTTGACATATCACATAAATTTAATCCGAGGGATTACTCGAATTTGCAAAATTAAGCACTTTTTTGGAAATGAGTAATCGAGTAGCAAACAACCCTTTTTTCGACTCAAAGATTTATCCGTCAAATTAAATATACCTACTGGACATTGGAAGGAAACTCAGAGCTTGTTTGGAGGGCTTCCCTTCTAATATTGTCAAATGCCTTGGGTACGTACTATGACAATGTTACAGCTCGCACCTACGGCGCTTAGATCAAGAAAATTTGAACCGTTCTACCCATAGTTCGCCTCTACGAGGCTTTAGAGTTAAGGGTTTTGGACTTGTGGAGTGTCCGTAGATTTCCAAAATACCTATCATTTCTATCTAGCATCACAGATGACAGGCAAGCTTGAAGTTGCCCGTCATCAAGACCTCAAATTTTACAACGCTAAAATTATAGCCATTTACAGTTCAATCCTGCTCCAAACAAGCTCTAGACTACTAGACATTTTGGATTACAGAGCAGAAGAGAAGCAGATTACATAGCTACACTAGCCGCTTTTCTTAGTGCTTCTAAGTGTCCTTAGTGTTTCAGTTTGTGTTTTGTCCAGTAGTGTAACAAGCTCTAAAACTTCGTATACGTCTAATTAACAATTAGCAATTTGGGTAGTCTATTCACTTCTAATAGCGAAACAACTATCGCCTTGCATTAAACCCAAAAGAAACCCCATATCGAAAATTACCGCGTCTTGGTATCAAAAAGACATTGACAGGAATATTGAGCTTGCCTGATTTGAAGGTCATACCTGCGGCGAGTACAAAGCCAGTGTCTAGTTCGAAGTCGCCTCGACTGTCTAGGCGATCGACCCTTTCGACTTCAATCCGTTCTCCAGTATCAGGATCGGTGGGTGTTCGTCCATTGCGAAGAAAAATCCAATCCCCTCCTTCATCAAAGTAGCCAGTACCTGTCTTCTTAGTAGTAAACGTAGGACCGAAAGCAAATTCCAACCCATTGCGATTGTTGCGTAAACCATGTAGCACGGTACAACTTGGTATAAATAAGCCCTGTTCCAAGCCGCTGACCAATGGAATGATCTCAAACAGTCCTTGCATATTGCCTTCGTTTAAGTATTGAATTTCAAATTGATAGCCAAACTGAAACAAGATCGGGTTGGCATTGTAGCCGCCTTTATTTTCGGGCAATTTGAAGACATCCGCCGTTTCCCCAGTCAGAATATTCAAGCCCATACGCGGACCGCTGAGATTCAGTCGCGGTTCGTCGGGTACGGTGATGGCATTGTCTATTTTCTCTTTCTGCGTCAATAATTCGACGATTGCTTTATCGTTTTTGATGCCAAACATATCGTTGACAGTGATATTCACCATGCGTTGCAGCTCATTTTGTAAGTCCAAAAACTCATTGACTTGCGTTTTTTCGATGATGCCTTTTTTGACATCTATTAAGCGTAGCGTGATGACAATCATTTTGCTATATCGCTCCACACTGCCCGTAAACATCTTGTCGGCACTGATCAGATTACCGATTTCTAACAGACAAATTTTGCCGTAGCAGTTGTCAATTTTCAAGTTATTTTTCTCTACCAAATAAGCCACATCGTACTTATCCATTACTTCAAACGTGTCCAATTTATCCAGCTCTAATCGAACTAAATTCCCCATTTGAGCGGCATTCAATTCTACGTTTTGCGCATCAATATTGAGGACAGTAAGAGAAGGTCGAGTTTGTGCGAATAGATTCATGGCTATGAATATTATTGCACCTGATAATAAATTTTTCATGTGATTGTGTTTTTAATTAACACAAAAAATGTAATCTTCCGATCTGTCATTCATTTTTTAGCTAAGTGGTTCACTTCAAACGTGCTAAAAAGAATGGATGGCTTCAAATCGGGAGTTTATTTTTTGTCAGTTACTAAGACCACAAAGATGAAGACATACTGAGCAAACTTGTCTGTCAAAAGCGTTCGTTTGGAGAGGAAGTAGCGTTCAAAAGGAGTATGGTGAATCGTTCATCAGTGTAAAATAGATCAATTTAATAGCTTGCTAATCAATTACTTATGCGTTTCACTAATGAGTTTGACCCTTATCAGGGTCTTCTAGCTTACTCTTTCTTTCCCGCATTTCATGTGCGGTTATTCATAGGTTAATCGCTTCACGATTACGCCGCTACACAACTGTTTGCAAGGTCTTGGCTTTTTAAAGCTCCTCTCAAAAGGCTACACACCTTGACTAATTCTAGATTAGATTGTCTTTGTTTGAAGATGTATTTCCTTGTGAAAATCTGAACCTTCTGATTTTTGGAACTAGGTGTACGTCATAAGAAAGCTGAAGGTTTTAAACTATGAATAGCCATCGATGAAATCGGTGGTAGAAAATGCCATTAAACAACCGTGAAGCGGTCGAACTACTTGCTTTACTTCAATAAGAGTTATTTTTTGGAGAGCAACGAGAATTGAACTAACTTTGGAGAATAAATTGTTGTAACTATAGATCAATGTCAATCAAATGCTTAGCACACCAGTATATAGTGAATTTATAGATTTTTTAGCAGGAGGTTTCACGCCGAAACAGATTGTGGAATATAAACCTTCGGCTACACTACAGCAGAAGTTTTCTGATTTGCTTTACAAGTCGAAGCATTCGATGCTGACTGAAGAGGAATCAACAGAATTTAATTATTTTCTACAGCTAGAACATATTATACGAATGGCAAAGGCGAGAGCCAGAAAACATTTGTAGCAGATAGGCAGATATATCAGTGAAAAAGTTAGACAAGCCGTAGCGAAAAGAGCAAAGCATCAGTGTGAATACTGTTTAATTCATCAAGACCATATCTTCTTTACCTGCGAAATAGACCATATTATCAGTATAAAGCATGGAGGTAGCAATGGACTATACAATCTTGCCTATTCGTGTCCTTTTTGTAATAATAACAAAGGTAGTGATCTAGGTTCAGTCTTATTGCCAGATACCACTATTATTCGCTTTTTCAATCCGAGGAATGACATTTGGAATGAGCATTTTTATCTAGACGGTGCAACGATTTGTTCCAAAACAAACATTGGAGAAGTAACGATCAAAATACTTCAAGTCAATGCAATAGATCGGATTTTGGAGCGATTGGAATTGCAGCAGGTGGGGCGTTATCCGTTGTGAGAATGAGTTAGATGAACTTTGTAGAAAATATAATAATCTGCATCTATTTTGCTGACATGGAAGATGTCTAGTACCAATTAGCAGACTATTAGTCAACTACTTACGCGTCTCACTAGGCAATTCCCCAAACTCATTAGCAAAGTTCTTAGCAAAGTGAGCCGCATCTTTATATCCCACCGCATCTGCAATTTCAGCAATCTTTAGATCAGTCGTTTGAAGCAATTCTTTTGCCTTTTGCAGCCGCATTTTTCGAATATAAACCGAAGGAGATAGATCAAGCAAGGCTTTCATCTTTCGGAAAAGCTGTGGGCGACTCATCGTCATCGCTCGGCAGAGATGTGGATTGACCTTGAAGTTGTCGTTAGATAAGTTTTCTTGAACGACCGTTTCGAGTTGTTGCAAGAAGGCGAGATTGGGATCGTCTGTTGTTGCTGTTTTTGGAGCGGCTGTAACTTGTTGAAGATTTTGATATTTAGCTAAGAGTTGCTGACGAATATTGACTAGCATTTGCAGCCGAATGAAGAGTTCTTCCTTATCGAAAGGCTTTAATAGATAAGCATCTGCACCAGCTTGTAAGCCTTCCAGCTTCCCCTGCTGATCGCTTCGAGCCGTCAACAGTACCATCGGAATATGACTAGTTTTGACATCCATTTTTAAGGTTTTCACGACCTCAATCCCATCCTTTTTAGGCATCACTACATCGCTGATAATGATGTCGGGAATCTGTTCTAACGCTATTACTATTCCTTCTTCGCCATCTCTTGCCACTAGTATTTCATACTGTTCTTTGAGCAATGCTTGTAAGTACAACACCACATCGGGATTGTCTTCGATAATGAGCAGTTTTAAGGGTAACTCTTTTGACTCAACACGTTCAGATTCAATTTCTAAAGGCACTTTTGCAGCAGGAGATGCTAAGGCAAGTGATTCAACTGTTGCTGTATTTCTAATCGGTAAGGTGACCATAAATATCGAACCTTCATTCACCTTACTTTGAACTTCTATTGTGCCATCCATCACTTTTACGAGTTCTTTCACCAATGCCAAACCGACACCCGTTCCTCCAAAAGCGTTTACATTACTAGCTCGATGGAAGCGATCAAAAATAAAGGGTAATTCCGTCGCTTCAATTCCAATACCCGTATCTTGCACAGCGATGATGAGCGAACGATTTTTTCGAGTGGCAGAGACCGCAATGCTACCATATTCGGGCGTGAATTTCAGCGCATTAGCAATCAAATTAGTGACTACTTGTTGGACTTTATCCTTATCAAAATCCATGATAAGTTTCGACTCAATAGAAGAAAAGACCAGACTGATCTGTTTGCTTTGAGCCGTAGAATGAAACGCATTGGTGAGATAGCGCAAATAACGAATGATGTCGGCTTGAATCAATTGGAGCGGAATGGTATCGTACTCTAATTTCGATAAATCGAGCAATTGATTGATGAGCGTGAGCAAACGATCGGCGTTCTCTTGTACCATTTTTTTCTTCTCCTCATTGCCGATAATCTGCTCTGTTCTTCCTTTTATCAAAGTCAGCGGTGTCCTAAATTCGTGAGTGATATTGGTGTAAAAGCTAGTTTTGAGTGCATCCAAATGTTTGAGTTGATCGGCTTGTGCTTTTTTGGCTTTCAGTAAATTCATCCGATGTCCTGTACCAATAGCGAGCAAAATAAGCATCAAAATAAAGGAAGCGTACAGAATATAGCTAGTAATCAATGGATGGTCGCTGCGATCGTACCAATCCGTGAAAGGAGCCAACGTATGGAAAGTAGAACCTACCACAAAAACAACCATCGCAATCAGCAAATAATTCGCCATTTTGCTGCCTCGCCGTTTTGCTACTACCCAAAGGATGATTGGGATAAAGATCGTAATAAAAGTCGTTAAGATTTGAATGGGACGGATGAAGTCGATCAACCAATTGGGCAGATAATAGCTCACAAAAGGCGTTTCTAATAGCACCAAAACAAACTTGCCTATCAACCAATACTGTATGAGTTTGACCGCTTTGGGATAAAATCGCCTCAGCTCTACATAGCTCGCCGAATAGTTCAATAGACCAAATAAAGACAAATAAACGCCCAGCCACCAAAAAGTACGCGACCATTCAGGAGCAGTCGGAAACAATGGAAAAATGTAAGCATTCGGAGTGTTGAACAAAAAGACAATGGCTGCACCTAGCACCATAATGACATAGTAGATATGCACTCGGTCAGGCTGAATAATAAACAGCACCAAAAAATAGAAAAATGGAATGAGTACTGTCCCCAAAAAGATGCCGTTCAGGTAGATGACAGGGAGCGGTGGAAAAACGGACTCAAATTGCTTATCGGACTGATAGATTTCAATTTGATGAAGCCGATCTCTATGGTATGCGTAGAATCCTGCTAGCCGAATGTACACATCTATTTGCTCGCCTTTTTGAAGTGGAATTTGAAAATAGTTGGAATGCGTTTTGAAAGGTTTTTGGGCTAATGGTACACGATTACCAGTTTGAATTTCTAGGTCTTTAACAGGTACATAGACAGTGATATGATCGAAACTAGCGACGCCTTTTCCGACTCTAAATAAGTAGTCGTTTTTTTGAACATTACTGCCTATCAGCTTGAACTTTACCCAATAAACCGACTCCCGATTCAATTCATCAAAATACCGATAGCATCTGAAATCGAGTTGTGCTAAGTCCTTCAAACCATAAGGCTTGCCTTTTTCTTCGATCACACCCAGCTCATACTGCAACAAGCTAGTATTCTCCTGAAAAAACTCTTTTGCATAGATCGCTTCATCGACTTGCCAGCCATATTGCTGCGCGATTTGACATAGCCGATCCCGTGCTTTTTGAGCTAATGTTGGTTGCTCTCGCTGTTCATAGACCTCCGCTAGCCACTCGTAAGTATAGCGTAGGGCTAATGTATCTTTCCGAACAGCAGCACTTTCGTTGGCTTCCAGAATAACAGGCAAAACTGCTTCGGCTAGTTTATCTCCGATTTTAGTTCGCTGTATGTATTGATGAAGTTGTTGCTTTTCAGCTTTGTCTTTACCGCTTAATACAATTGGAATAGACTCCACCAAATCGACTTGTGCCGTCAAGCTCGATGTAGCAAGGAAAATGAGAAGATATGTTAGATATTGACTCACCCTCCAAAAATAGGATAAGTAATCGCATTAATGCAAGATTTTATAAATTTTATCTTACTAGAATCCAGACGGATACATACTTTGAGAATCCGTGAAAGTCGCATTTAAAAA
>JBCDKV010000025.1:0-15926 GCA_038746215.1 Bacteroidota bacterium
CAGCTGCATTTTCAAAATCGTCAAAAGCCGTATAAACCATCGCGTGCGAACGCTCCTTTCCACGAAGCGTACAAAACAAATGCCATTGCCCTTCGTGCTGTACGATAGAAGGGTCTTTGATCGCTATCCAATCTTCTTCATTGAACATAAAAGCATCCAAAATTGGATCTTTGGCTTCCCATTTGAAGTTGACATCTTCGGGTTGGATGGTTTTGGTTGGGGCGTTTTGGCAGGATTGAACAAGAGTGATTAAAAGTAAAATACGCGCAATAAAGTGAATGTACTCCACTCTAACTGATTCCTGATTTTCAGACGGATATTGATTAGGTGTTCTTCGTTTCATTGATTCAAGTTTTTGAAAAGATACGAAAAATAGACCTGGAAACATCTATTTCTTGTCTGTTTACTCAGTTGTTAGCTCAACTAGACTCGTCCATTGTTCTCGCTTTTCTACCTTAGTCCGCGCTAAAAGTGATTGATAGAAGGTTTTGAACGTCAATGCTTTCTGATCTTTGAGCTGTTCAATCTCCTCACTAAACTGTTCGAGACCCATTTCCCGACTCCAATCATACAACACCAACGCCCCAAGATTTGCCTCCAAATAATCTTTCCCATCAGCATGCAACAAAGGTGGCTCGCCATTTGGATCATTGAAACGTTCTTTATTGTAGATTTTCATTTTTGATTCGCGGATGGAAGCGACGCCTTCTTCTCCAAAATTCTGCTCCACAAAGTGCAAAGCTAGAGCTTCGGGCAGTGCAATACTCAACATATCCGACCCTTGTACATTGGCGATGGATAAATGATGTTGCACCCAATGCTTGGCTAGTGCAGTCGCGACCGTATGATGCAAATAGGCGCGTTCTCTGATGCCCGACGTATCAGCTATCCAACCTTCCAATTCTGAAATAGCAATGCCGCGATTAAAAGCATAAACTGCTTCTTGATAGCGCGGAATTTCGTACAAGCGAACCGTTTCGTAAGGATAGCTTTCCAAATGCTTTTCGATGAAATTGATGCCTTTTTGGAGAATCGTGTGGTACAACTCCACATTGTAGAAATGTTCTTTTCTGTAGTAGATTTCGATGTTTTTGTTTCCTTCAAAAAGCTCGTATCCACTGCTACCGAGTTGCCAATGTAACGGCTCTGCTGTTGGAATATTGAACGTCGCATAATTACGGTCGTTCTCTTCCCAACTTTTACTCAGATTACCTGTGCCGATAGGTGTTTGAGCCTTTGATGTGCTAATGGTCAGTGTTCCCGACATTGGGAAAGCGTCTGAGCGATAGCTGTTTTCTTTCAGCGCATTTTCGTCCTCCAAATCGGGTAGTAAACTTGTCAATTTTGGTAGGTTTTGCTCTGCTCTCGCTCTATTTTCTTCCAATCTTCTATCGTCATCATAACCGATGAACGGTAAGTAATCATCAATTGTGCCAAAAGAACCATTGTACACCAAAGCCGCTTGGGGTTCGCCTTGCGTAAAGCCTTCAAAATCCTTTTCCATTTTCAATGTAATGGCGACGGTGGCATTGGTATCCAAAGGTGTTGGAAGTACAAAAAGGACTAGATCGTGATTGTCGTCTATTTTGCTTGGCGTCAAGGTTTGGTTTTGATAATTGAGATTCAATAGTTCGGTATGACCAGGCAGATTTAAGTAGAGCGTATCGATGGCTTGGTCGCTGCTATTTGTCAGCTCGGCTTTGGCTTCGTAAACAGCGCGACGTTCTTCGGGAAAGAAATCAATCGCAAAATTAAGTTGGCTGTATTTAGGATGTGGCTGATTTTGTAAATAACTGTACGTGCGTTCGTAATCAGCAGCACTTATTTCTTCTTCGCTCGATAGCTCAAAATTATCATTCCCATTTACTTGTTTGAAAATGAAAGATTGGAGGAAAACAAAAGCAGCTAGAAAAAGCGGAATACTCAATTTTCCAAACAGCCGAAGTTGCGTGCTTTGGAAGCGTAATTTCTTCAAAATACCTTGTGCCAATCCTCTATCCCAAAACAAAATACCCATCAAAACAAAGGCAACGGCAAGCGTAAGCCACATCAAAAAATACCAGAAAGAGGCGCTTCGCCACATACCGTAACCATTTATTTCAGAATAGTCCTCAAAGCCAGGCGTGAATCCAAATCCATGCCGCAAATCCTCGATCAAGCCAAATTCAAAACCCATCAACATCACAAAAAAGTAGCCCGCACTCAAAATGTGCGTCAAGAAACGATTGCCTGTCAGACCTGCCACAAAAAAGGTCAAAATGATATAGAAACAGTGATTGATCCAACCCCAATTGTAACCCAAATAATCATTGATAAACAAACCCATATCAATGGTACTCGCACCGCCTTGAACGATTTGAGCGAAAATGCCTGTGAGCATGAAAACAAAATTGATGACAAATGCCACGCCAAGCATCGCAAAGAGCTTGGAGAGTTGTGTCACCCAAACGGGAACTGGCAGCGCATCTGTAATTTGCCAGATGTTGACCGTTTTATCTTTGAAAAAGAGTTCGCCCGACCAGATAATGAGCAAAATAATGATGAAAACGCCATTCGTTACACGAAAATCAGTCATAGCAGAAGTCGTCGGTACTTGCGGACCAATGTAAAAACTCGCATTCCAAATCAAATGCTGCAAAATCGCCATCACAACCAGAATCCCAACGATGATGCGGAATACCATTGGTCGAACAATCGTTTTGAACTCTAGCTTGCTCAAGCTCCACAGTTTTTTGAGGAAAGCAGCAGAGGTATAGATCAAAGAAGGTTCGGTGGTTGGCGTTTGCGTAGTTGCAGTGGCTACATTTGCCAACGTGGTAGGTTGTAGCTTGGCTTTCTTTCTCTTTTTGGACAAGGCGACAAATTCCTTGAAGCTAAACTTGAAATAAGCAATCACCAACATAATCAAGGCGATGGAAAACCACAAAACGCGATTGAATAGCAGCGTTCCAGATAGCTCGATATAACCAGTATTTCGTTCAGGAATAGACGACTCCATAATCTGCTGACTAACAGGCACAAAACCAAAGGCATCGGCAGTCAAATTGAGCGTTGTGAATCCTGAAGTCTCCGCATTGGTCTGCATAAATAGGAAAGAAATGACGGTCATAAAAATGACTAAATAACCCGCCGCAGGCTTCTTAAAAATAGCTAACGCCGCAAAGCAAAGACTGGTCAGCAGAAATAAATTGGGTACGGTCAAAATAAAGAAACCATGAAACATCTGACCAATAGGTGTAGGTCCCATCATGTCTTCACTTCCCAAACCAGAGTAAGGCACGAGCAGCAAACCGACGATGTAAAACAGCGCGATCAATACATTAATGAGAAAAGCAGCCAAGAAACGACCTAGAAAAAATTGTTTCTCGTTGACGGGCAACGCGTACATCCAGCCCGCTGATTTGTATTGAATATCTTTGTACAGCGTTGGTCCTGTGATGACGGCAACAATGATAATCATCAACAAGCCGCAACCTGCCAAATTTTGGTAAGCCACGCCAGCCGAATTGAGCCACATCCCATCGCCACCATAGAAGTCGTAGTAGCCTTTGGTGTACCACAATCCTTGGAAGATCATCATCAGGATGAAGAGCAGCGTTATCCATTGGGTGAATCGGGATTTGAGTTCGAAGGCGAGTATTTTTTTGATCATGTTTTTTGTTTTTGGAAACCTGTCTGCCCGACAGGCAAACGTATAGGCTTGTTGCAGTAAACTGCAAATGATTTTTGAAACACATAGAGGCATAGATCACATAGAGAAGATTTTTTCTACGAAAAAACTACGTATGCTACATATCTATGTGATTGAAGATCAATGAGTTATTTTTGAGGTGACCTGAATTTATTTTAATGAATAAGCGGCTGTTACATGTTTTACTTTTTTAATTCCACCAACCGTTTCGTTTTCTGATGTAAATTATTTGTCCAGTGTGATAAGCGTTATGAGCTTGAATATTAGCGATTTCCTTACTCCATTCCTTCAATCGTTCGTCAGGAGCTTCCATAATTACTGCTTCCCATTCAGTTTGGATACTATCAAGTTTGTTAACGATACCTATCCAATCATACTCAGCATACATTATAAAAGTAGTTTCATTATCGACCTCAAAGTCAGTCATATCTTCTCCTTTGAAGGCTCTCAAGGTGATTTCATTCCAGTACACCAAATGTGAAACTAGCTCCTTAATTGAATGATTTTCAGTGCTATTATTCCAGGTTGATTGTTCCGCTGTAAGTCCTTCGAGAGCTGTTTTTGTAGGAACATACCAATGCTGCTCTGTATGACTTCTTTCCATTAGGTCGAGTAGTATAGATTTTACCTCTTTACTTTCCTGATTGGGCATACAACCTAAAATGACTGCGAATCCAAAAAATGATAAAATGTTTTTTCTCATTTGCGAAGTGGTTGATATTACGTCAATATAATCAAAACATATTTGCACTGAATCCTGAACATCATCTGAAAATGCCTCTAATATGAAGCTATTGGCTAACCGCTTCCCTAGCTACCTGCTTCGGATATGTCACCAGATTAAAATACGCATCTTCCAGTGTCGGTGCTTTGCGCCAGAAATTAGAGTTTGGTTGATCGTCAGCAACGACGGTAATCATCAATTTACCCAAATGAAAACGGGAGGAAATGACTTTGTAGTTGTCCTGAAATTGAGGCAGTTCGGAGCGGTCAATTTGTAGTTCCCAAAGTTTACCGTTGAGGGCTTGTTCGACTTCGTCAGGCTTGCCAGTAAGTAGCACTTCGCCTTTTCCGATGATCGCCATGTCGTTGCAGAGGGTACTGACATCTTCGACGATGTGTGTAGATAGAATGACGATTTTGTTTTCGCCTAATTCTGCCAATAAATTGTAAAACCGATTGCGTTCCATCGGATCGAGACCTGCCGTAGGTTCGTCCACGATGATGAGTTGTGGATTGCCGAGTAAAGCTTGAGCGATGCCAAACCGCTGCTTCATACCACCAGAATAACCACTCAATTTTTTTTTACGGACATCGTATAGATTCACTTTTTCTAACAAACCAGCAACCACTTCTTTTCGCTCCGCTTTATTGACGATACCTTTCATATCGGCGATGTGGAGCAGCAGTTCTTCTGCCGTCACATTGGGATAGACACCAAATTCTTGAGGGAGATAACCCAATATTTTTCGTAGCTCTTGCGGCTGTTTTTCTACATCAACATCATTGAAGTGAATGCTTCCGCTATCTGCATCTTGGAGTGTTGCGATGGTGCGCATCAAGGTCGATTTGCCAGCTCCATTTTGTCCGAGCAAACCGAACATTCCTTTGCCGATGGTCAAACTGACATTTTTGAGGGCTTGAACGCCATTGGGGTAGGTTTTGGATAGATTTTTTATTGTTAGTTGCATGTTTATGTTTTAAATTGTAGATAGTAGGTAATAAGTGTTAGTCGCTATTCGCTGTAGATTTTCACTATTTTTTCTTTGGATTTTTCTAATGTCTGAAAACTTTGATAAACAATATATGCCAGCCACAAAGTGATGATGATATCAATAGCTGTTGCCCCCAAATAAATGCCTCGAATGCCAATGAATTTGGGTAGTAATAGCATGACAGGAATGTAGAAAACGAGTTGTCGCGCAACGCCGATGATGCTGGCAAATTTGGGTTGCTCGATGGCAGGCAGATACGTCAACCCCATGAACACAAAAGGCAAAAACGGAATGATCGCAGCATAGATTCTGAAATTGGTGATGTCAGCTGCGGTGAGTTGTGCATCGGGTAGCATGAGGCGGATGCTCGGTTCTGGAAAGAGCATCATAAAAACCCAAAATGGAAAAACTAACCCAAATCCAGTTTTACAAAACAGCAAAAAACTTTGCTTGACACGCTCGTATTGACTCGCTCCAAAATTGACGCCAGCTACAGGTTGCAAGGCACGCATCAATCCAAACAATGGCGTCATCAAAAGTAGTACAATCCAATTAGCAGCCGCGAAAAAAGCCAGATCACTATCATTGCCCACTTGCACGATGGCATTAAATACCACAATCGCTTGAATCAATCCCATAACCGTCAAAATGAAGCCTGGAAAGCCCAATTTTAGGATGGATTGAAAAGTAGGTTTATCGTATTCGAGGGAATTGATATTGGGCGAAAAAGACGCTCTTCCTCTCGCAAAATACAGATAACCGACGATGCAATAGATCAACATCCCTGCATTGGTTGCCCAAGCTGCGCCTTCGACGTGCATTCCAAAATAAGCAATGAAAGTAGGCGTCAATGCCAAATTGAGCAGCAAACCACTCGCCATGATGAGCGCAGCCGTCAGCATTTTACCTTCTGCCCGAACGATGAAATTCAACTGAAGTGCATAGACCCAAAGCGGTGCTGCCAACAAAGTGACTTTGAAGTAGGTGACACCATATTCCAAAATGACATCTCTCGCGCCCATTACATACAGTAGCGATTCCGCAAAAAAGTAAGCAGGCAAGGCAAAAATCAATGTGCCAATGAGCGTAAACAGGGTCGCATTGGGCATCACTTTTTGTAAGGCTTTCTGATCGTCTTTGCCGAGCAGAATACTCAAATAGTTGCCAGCTCCTGTGCCGACCCAAGACCCCAAACCCAACATGACAGAAGTCAGTGGATACGCCAATGCTACACCTGCCAATGCCGTTTCATCTAGCAGTTGACCAATGAAAACGGTATCCATAAACGCATTCATCCCAAACAGCACCATCGCGAAGATGGCAGGCAGGGAGAGTTTCCATAGCACTTTCGGAAGTGCGCCTTCTAGAATGAGTTGTCGTTGTTGTTGGTTGGTGGACATATTTTTTATTGCTACTTACAGTCCTTTTTTCCCTTCTGCCCAATAAGGCATACGTTGGATTTGCTTAGCGTTTACGCCTTTGTTTATCAGTGCTTTGCGAAATACTTGAATGGACTTAGCTCTACCTGTCAGATAGAAAATGGAATCTTGCCAATCACCCCACGTTGCTTCCGTTTGTTCGTCTAGCCATTCAATAGCGCCTTTCGCAGGTTTTTCTTTTGATTTTTCAACGATCTCAGTATCTAGCTGAATCAGATTCACCCAATTTTTAGTCGTTGGCTCTAATTCCAGTAGGCACTGTAGCTTTCTTTCTGCTTGCTGAACCGCTGTCTGAAAACTCAAACAGACACCCAAAGAGGTCTCATCCCCGAAACAAAAGTGCTGTCTTGCCTCTTCCTTGAATTTCATTTTGCCACCAGGTCCCATCAATTTCATACGGTCGCCTACTTTCAAATCATTCGCCCAATCGCTCCCAATGCCGTAGCCATGCAAATAGAAGAGCACCTCACAAATACCATCTGACTTATCGTAGAAAGAAGGTGTATAGTGTCGGAAATTGGTGTCATCTATCCGAAATTCTATCGCATCACCTGCAGTAAATTTAGTCTTGCTCAAATCTCCCGAAAACCGCACTCTTTTCAGTCGTTTGTCCAAGTACTCAATCTCGCTCACCTCTACAGGCTGCATCATTCCGCTGAATACTTTTTCCATCCCATTGGCGAGCCATTTTGGTACTGTTGGCATGTTTTTTCTTTAAGTGATAGGTATTAGGTATTAGGTATTAGGTAATAAGTACGGAATGTTCTACTTAGCAAAATTCGTCACTCATCATTCATCATTCGACATTCGCTGTTCGATATTCATTATTCACTGCTTCTATCTTCCATCCTCTCGCCTTCTGCTGCGTATGCCACAACTTAGCGTACAGTCCATTTTCGTTCAGTAACTCCTGATGCTTCCCACGCTCCGCGATTGTTCCATCTTTCAGCACCAAAATTTGATCGGCTTGCTGAATCGTGGACAATTTGTGCGCAATCACAATCACCGTTTTGTCTTTGACTAGTGCTTGTATGGCACGCTGAATATAAATTTCATTTTCGGGGTCTAAACTTGCGGTAGCTTCATCTAATAAGATGATCGGGGCATCTTTCAACAAGGCGCGAGCGATACTAATGCGTTGCTTTTGACCACCTGATAGTTTGCTGCCGCCTTCGCCTACCTTGGTCTGCAAACCTTCGGGTAGCATATTCGTAAATTCTAAAATTTGTGCTTGTTGAGCCACTTCCATTATTTGATCTTCGGTGGCAGCGGGATCACCGATTTGTATGTTCTCATAGATACTGCCATCAAATAGATACACCTCTTGAAAAACTTCACTGATTAAGCTGTACACCGTTTGTGGTGTCATGTCTTTAAGGTCAATCCCACCGATGCGGATGCTACCCTTCTGTATGTCCCAAAAACGAGCGATCAAAGCAGTGATGGTCGTCTTTCCTGAACCCGATGCACCTACCAAAGCAGTCATAGTGCCTGTCGGTGCAGTAAAATGGACACCATCAAGCACTTTTCGATCTTCCACATAAGCGAAGTGTACCTCTTCAAAAGAAATGTCGTGATTTTGAGGCTGCAAGTCTTGACCTGTGGTTTGTTCTTCTGCTTCTAAAACTGCTATCACTCGACTCAAACTCACATTCATATAGCTCAAAACAGGATATTCAACCATTAAAACTTTTAGTGGATCGTAAAGCCGATAACCAATAATCAAGAAAGCAATCAACACAGGCACAGTCAAACTGCCACCTGCCAAAAAATACAACCCCAACCAAATCATTAGGACAAAGAATACTTCAAAAATAGCTCCGACTACCAATATAACAGGACCAGGAATGGCTTCCACCTTGATACTTTCGCGTCTCAAACTGGACAGTGCTTCATCTAGAGAAGCATAACGGTCACCAGTCATTCCATAGGACTTAATATGTTGGATGCCTTGAACATATTCTAAAAAACGCGCGCCAGTCGAGATGCGAGCAGCGATATGCTTTTTCCCCAATTTAGCGATCAGTCGTTGCGCCAATTGAAGCAATGGCAACACTAAAACGACCGCCACCAAAAGCGTCACTGCCAATCGCCAATCCAAGTACAGCAAGAACCCCGAAAGCACCAAAACACCAAAAACCGCATTAGCGATATTAGCGATGCTGTGGCTAAAGATGTTTTCAAAATTGGCGACATCCTGTAGCACAACAGATGCCAAATCGCTGGGATCGCGGCTTTTGTAGTATCCCAAAGAAAGGCGTTGCAATTTATTCCCCAATGCCAAGCGCATTTTCCGACTAATTTCAAAAGGCGCGAAATTGGATGCCAACATCGCTTTATTGGCTACGTACAATTGACCAAAAAATAAGACTACCATGAAACCGACCGCTTGCCATATTTTTTGCGTATCAGGCTGTGGCTCAAAGAGTTCCCAAATGATGAGCAGCAGAATACCCACAGGCGCAGCTAGGAAAAATCCATGTAGCCACTCCCAAAAGAGCGACTGCTTCATTCCTTTTGGGTCAAATTGGAAAGCGTATCGTAGGTTTTTGATCATAATGATTGATTTTTATAAATTGGCGGTATTCTCAAAAATACCGCCTATCTTTTACAAAGCAAACTCCTGCGCCCTCGTATGCGCTCGCCACATCTGCCCATACAAAGCCTCATTCTCCAATAAGCTAGCATGCTCACCTTGCTCCACCACTTTGCCATCCTCGAACACCAATATATTATCCGTATCTGTGATCGTACTCAGGCGATGAGCAATAATAACAACCGTTTTGTTTTGAATTAAATGGCTGACCGCTTGTTGAATTTGGTATTCATTTTCGGGGTCGCTGAAAGCAGTGGCTTCATCGAGAATCAGTATAGGTGCATCTTTCAGAATGGCTCTTGCCAATTGAATGCGCTGTTGTTCACCACCACTAAGATAGACGCCTTTTGCGCCGAAGCGCGTCTGATAGCCGTTAGGCAACTGTTCAATAAAATCATGACATTGAGCCGCTTTGGCAGCAGCGATAACTGCTGCATCTGTTCGCTCCATGCCCATTCGGATATTCTCATAAATGGTTTCTTGGAACATAAAACTATCCTGAAACACGAAAGATACATGCTTCATAAGTTCGGCAACTGAAAGTTCTTGTATATCTATACCTCCAATGCGAATACTACCTTCTTGAATGTCCCAAAAGCGTGCGATCAATTGAGCAGCTGTGGATTTACCTGCACCTGAAGGACCAACAAAAGCGGTAATGCTACCTTCGGGAAGGTGAAAAGATACATTGTCCAAAACTTTGATACCTTCCTTGTAAGAAAAGCCAACTTCTTTGAACTCGATACTAAAATTGTTGGGTACTTTGGCTGCCCGATCTTCTTGATTGGGTTGATTCAAAATCGCATCCATGCGCTGTACACCTCTGTTGATAAGCATGATTTGCATGCCCATATTGGAGAGCGCGAACACAGGTTTGATGTAGCCGACGCCTAAAATCAGAAAGAGAATTAGTGTCGAAAAAGTGACACCATTTTGCAAATACAAATAAGTTCCCAATACCAAAATAGGAAGTGTCGCATTGCTCATAAAACTCATAAAAACGGCGAAAGGCGGTCCACTTCTTTTTGTCCATTGCTTCGTCATATCGGTAAATTCGTTGACGGCATGACTGTACTTTTGAAAGGTATCTGCGGTTTGTCCAAATATCTTCATTACAGGCATAGCGCGTACAAACTCCACTATGCCACTATTCATATCTTCTTGCGACTGATGATGCGAGCGAATCATTTCTTTCCCTTTAGTAGAATTAAAAATGGCAGGCATCCAAATTGCTAACACCAAAAGTGGTACGAAACTAATGGCTGCCAATCGCCAATCCACAAAAAACAAATAGATGATCGTGACCACAGGCAAGGTGACGCCTTTCACGAAATCGGGAATTTGATGCGCTAAAAACCCTTCAATGCGCTCTATATCATCCGATACAATTTTCTTCAATGCACCCGAACGAAAATCTTGTATAAAACCTAAAGGCAACCGCCCCAATTTCGCTGCCGTTTGCTTTCGCAATTCATACAAGATATTGAAAGCAGCTATATGGGACGCCATGCCCGAAGCGTACAAAAAAACATAACTTCCTACACCTGCCACAATCGCCCAAATCAAATACTGCTGCACTTGTTCCGTCTCAATAGGTGGCGTAACCAACAACTGAATGATATAGTATACCAAAACATAAGGCACCAATGCTAAAGCTGCATGAATGACAGCAAGCACACCCGACAATATCAAATGATATTTCCGCCGCCCTGCTATTTCGAGCAGTCGCAAAATGCCGTTTTTAGGTTGTTTTGTTTGTTCTTGCATTAGACAATTTTAAATATGGCAATGACTACTGATGAATATCGAACAGTACTTTTTCCGAATATCGGAAAGAAAAAGGAACACTGAACCCGCCTGACCGCAACATTAGTGTTTTTATAGTCGGGCAGGTGTTGAAGTAAGGCATACGTCCCGCTTAGCCGTCCCCCGTCAAACCGTCTCCCGTCCTCCGTTTTAGAACCTCACACTCAACGCCCCACCAAACGTCCTTGGCAGACCAAAATTGGCGAAGGAAGCAGCACCGCCGATGCCATAGCCATAGCCGAAATAAACCGCATCTGTTAAGTTTTTACCCCAAACGCTGACCTCCACATTGCTGATCGCATACGCTAGACGCGCATTGAGTAATCCATAGCCTTCTTGTAAAATCGTATTTTCAGGATCGAAAAAGACATCGGATTGGAACTGATAGTCGGTGCTTGCAGAGAGGCGATTATTGCCGAATTGCTGACTGAAATTTAAGCCAGCCGTACCGCTCCAGCGCGGTGTATAGCCTTGCTCGTTACCAGCATTATCGACTTCGCCTGCAAAACTAAAGACGGTATAATCGAGAATTTCTGACTCCATATAAGCAACATTGGCGAAAGCAGAAAGTCCTCTAGCTACTAGAAACTCTGACTCTAGCTCTAGCCCATAGACAATACTTTGCCCCAAATTATCGCGTCCGAAATTGAAAGTAGCGACATCTATCACGGTAAAGAGTTGTTGATTGCGATAGTCGGTAAAGAAAGCTGTCCAATTCGTGCGCAGTCGCTTGCCGAGCATGGTAGATTTCAATCCGATTTCGTAGTTCCAACTGCTCTCTTCATCAAAGACAGCCGTTTCTGCGTCAGTAGTGAATGGATTGATGCCGCCAGGTCGATAGCCACGCGCTACATTTCCCCAAAGCATGGTTTCTTCACTCAGATCAAGCGAAAATCCTGCTTTCGGAGAGATCGCCTCAAAGGTGGTTTCTTGTTCAAATCCCGAAGGAATTAAACCCAAACCTGGAAAGACAAAATTATTATCCTCGCCCTGTCGATAACTTTTACTTAAATCGGTAGAAAAGCCTTCTCGCTCATAGCGAATGCCTGCAATCAAACGAAAAACATCGGTCAGTTTGAAGGTCGCATTTCCAAAGAGCGAAAATCCACTGCGGGTTTCATCTATATTATCAATGGTGCTGTACGGATAAGCAGCAGCTAGTTCAGGATCGGGCTGAAAAAGGGCGTTGTCTGCACCGCTTTCTAAGTCAGAAAATTGATTCCTAGAGATATTATAGAAAAATGCGCCACCTAACCATTCTATCCATTTGTCATCCCCAACCGAACTCACACGAATTTCCTCTGCAAAAGTGTTGATGATGTCATCTTGCTCAAGAACGCTATTGAGATCGAACTCCGTAAAATCAAAATCGTCTCCCGCTCGTGTTAATTCTGCATGCTGAAAAGTTGTAATGGATTTGATGCTAATATCGTCCGTTTGATAGCTAAGACGAAGCGCGTTGTTAGAATTTAGACCAGTATAAATACCTTCTGTATTTTGAGTGACTTCATACGGATTGGTCTTGAGCAAATCTTGCAATTGATTGCCCATCACACCAAAGCCACCGACAAAAGCGTACGCATTATTTTCTCGGTCATCCAAAGCACTTTGTAGCGAAATAGAAAAGCGATCATTAATTAGATAAGTCAAGCGAAGATTGCCACCAATGGCAGTTCGTGCTAAAAGATTATCCGTATTCAATGCCGTATTCGTGATGTAGCCATCTCTAGTGTTGTAATAGCCGCTCACTCTAGCAAACAATTTGTCTTTGACCAATGCACCGCCAATGCCTGCACTGACATCAAATTGATTCAAATTGCCATAGCCTGCTTTAGCAAAACCTTTCAATTGGTTGCTCGGCTTTTTGCTTTCGATACGCACCACTCCTGCCAAGGCATTCCGACCGTAAAGCGTCCCTTGAGGTCCGCGTAGTACTTCGATGCGTTCAGCATCTTCAATAAGTGTAGGAAAATTGTAGGTAAAAAAGCCCGGAACATCATCTACATAAATAGCGATAATCGGGTTCTCATCGATGGTGAAAATACCTCGACTTGCTACTAGCGGAAAAAAGCCGCCGCCATCGTCATACACATTAAGATTGGAAGAAATACGACCGACTTCGGTGAAGTTATTGACCTGCATGGATTCAATTTGCTCGGCATCGGCACTTGAAATAGGAAGTGGCACTTTTTGCAAACGCTCTTCTCGTTTTTGTGCGCCTACGACGACTTCATTGAGTTGAAGGGCTGCTTCTTGTAAAGTGATTTTATAGGAAGAGTTGCCTGTTCCTACTGTTACTTGTTTCACTTGTGTGGCATAGCCTAGATAGTCAATTTTGAGTTGATGGCGACCTTCGGGAACATTTTCGATTTCAAAAAGACCATTGGCGTCTGTGACAGCTGTCAAATTGGAGTTCAATATTTGAAGCGTGACGCCTGCAAGGGTTTCGGTCTCTTCATTAGTTATCTCGCCTGTAATGCTGGCTTGTCCGAAAAGAAAATTGGAAATGCCAAGGCATAGAAAGAGTAGATAGAATTTTCTCATACTATTTTTTGCTCGTTATTTTGAATTAGTCTAAATTGCAGTACTGTTGCAAATATGCATCACAAAGTATTGCCTTATACTACGCGAGAGGGAGAAAATGATACGCGAGGCGGAATGAATCACTCCATAACAAGCTATAACAGACAAATGAAAGTTAAATTACAAAGCAAGGATTTGGAAGAGTTATTCATCGAGAAGTGTTATCCAGACTCTTTCTCAACAACTCATGATGGAGGTATAAAAGAGCGCGTATATTCTGCTGAACTGATTGGTGGTCATGGCACATACCGTGAAGTCTTTATGGAAAACATATTGATCAGCTATGGAGATATGCAAATGAAAAATCAAACGGAGATAGTATTCGATAGCTACATGGAAACGGTAGAGATGCATTTTGCTCTAAAAGGGAAAACCTATGCGGAAGAGTGCGCTGGACAGCAGACATTTACCTTTGATTGTAATCAACACAATATTCTCTATGCTTCTCACTTCAGTGGGCGAATGCTTTATCCACCTATCCAAAACGTGAAAATTTTTGAGATCAACCTGCTGCCAGATTTTTTCAAGCGATTCCTACCCGAAGGCGAGAAAATGTTTACGGATTTCATCAAATCTATAGATCGACAGCAAACAAAACTTTTTAGCCCTCATCATTATCCCATCACGCCCGAAATGCATTGGCTCATTCAGGACATTTTGAATTGTGACCGAAAAGGATTGTTCAAACGGCTGTTTTTGGAAGCAAAAGTGACCGAACTGCTGTTGCTGCAATTGGAACAAATTAGTGCATCGAAAAAGACCATGCATCAGTCGCTCAAAAAGGTGGAACTAGAGAAAATACATGCTGTCAAAGATCATCTAAAGCAGCATTTGGATGAGCCTTACACCATTTTAGAGTTGGCGCATTTGTTTGGAACAAATGAATACAGCTTAAAGAAAAATTTCAAAGCCACTTTCGGTACGACCATTTTCAATTATTGGAATGCGATCAAAATGAATCACGCCAAGCAGATGTTGCTAGATGAAAGCGTCACCATTCGAGAAATAGCCGATCAAGTTGGGTATAAAAATCCGCAACACTTTTCGACGGCTTTCAAGAAGCGATTTGGGTACTCGCCTAGTCAGGTAAGGTAAAGCATATACAATGAGACTTCTAGGACTTCTTCACCTTCCAAATTCAATACTTGAGGATATGCAATGAAAGTAGCATACTCAGCTTAATGCTGATCCACTGATGAATTTTGAAAACGGTTTTCCGATTGCGTTTCATCTTTACGATTCGTGTTGATAGATGGCATCAGCTTACTATTGATCCAAACACAAATGCCACCAACGACCAGATAATTTTTGACCGTAAAAAGAACAAGCGACAAATAGAACGCAGCGTCTTTTCCAACAATTTGATGCCCCAAGATATTAACGCCCAAACTGATAGCAGCTAGAAGCATGAAATTTGCCATCATCTCGGATGTAGGCGATAGCGAAAAACGCTTAATCAGCCAATAGCTAATCAAACTCATTGCTCCGACCAACATATTGGACAATAAACAATCCCAAAAATAGCCTGAAATCATACCACTGATAGCACCTATAAATAAAGAGATCACAAAAAACTGCCAATCTAATTTTCGCACCACCAACTGCAAGGTGTAAGGCATGAACATCAACGCGGTACAGCCTGACAGAAGAATGAGCGTAAAATTGTCCATTCCTCCACTCATGGCAGGAATGAATAGCCGCAAACCAATGCCTTGTAGTATCGCTATCGTCAGCACAACAATACCGATGACCGTAGATGTATCAACTGTTTTTTGTTTGTTCATATTAAGTAAAGATAAGCGGCAAATTTAGGTTTCCCTCAAGCTTGGTTTCTATATTGCAGAACTATTACTGTAGAAGATGTATCTCTTACCCGAATAAGTAAGTTTGCAAGAGTCGTGCCTTTATTTTCTAATAGAGCGGCTATTCCTTTTTGTGTAAAACCATGACCGCTTTTAAGATTAATGATCTTGTCTATTTCATTTGTTTGTTTATTAGTTTTCTGGTAGTGCTAAAAATGTAATGCTCTCATTTTTAGATTATAGTGGCAAATAAAATACTTAATAGCTCCAATATGTTTAGTGATTGATTTTGAG
>JBCDKV010000026.1:0-15919 GCA_038746215.1 Bacteroidota bacterium
ATTTATTTAACTGATAATCAATAGTTTATGATTCTGACTAAGAAATCAATTGTGAGTTTATCAGGATAAGTGAGCAATTTATTTCAACGTCAGGTTCATAAAATGTTGGTTATCAGGACAATAAAATCCAAACAAGTTCTAAGCACGTAGCCTTCCAAATGAGATACTATGCGTCTTGTTTGGGGAAATCCCGTGAATCCGCTCATCCTGTGAATCCTGATTCTGACAAAAAGTTAGACGCGTATTACAGTTTTCTTAATGTCTGAGTGGTTTGTTTTGCCCTAACGTCCAGTAGTCTATTTGATATTCAAAAATCCTAGCGTACCCGCAAGCGCTGATTCGGATAAATCGTATTCCCCACCAAGCGATTCCAGTCACGGATTTGATCGACACTAGAGCCGTGCGAACGTGCGATACTAAACAAGGTGTCCTTGCTTTGCACCGTGTAATAAGTAGCGCGATCTTTCGCCGCTGGCATTGCATCTTCTAATTCCGATACGACATCTATTTCCTCGAATAAGGTCTCTTCCTTTGGACGCTCCACCAAATCGGGCGTTTCTTTCGCATCGGTCGGCTGTAAATCCGTCGGGATTTCTAATTCATCCAAATAAACGACCTCCTCCGATTCCATAAAATCTTCTTCGGCGGGCAGCGTTTCAGCAGCTTCAGTTGCTGGAGCTTCAATCTCTGTAGTCACCGTCCCAAAATCAGGGGTGGGCGTGGGTAAAGCGTCTTCTGTTTTCGTGGGTTTAGTGCTTTTTGATTTAGCATTTGCTAGATTTGGGCGATCTGTACGGCGTCCGCGTAGTAAGATTTGTTCCCCTACGGCAGGTTGTGTACCATCTTTCATCAAGTTGCGATCGTATAATTTACTCAAACGAATGCCATACTGCTGCGAAATATCGAACATACTTTCGCCTGGCATCACCTTGTGCCAAGTTTCTTTATTGCGGTTTGCACCTCGTTTGGGCTGCAAAAATACGCGCGTGCCTTGTTTCAGCGCAATCGAAGAATTGGTTAATAGCTCATTATAGCGAATCAAAGAGTTGACCGAAATGCCTGTTCTTTCACTGATGGCACTCAAGGTTTCACCTGCCAAAGCGTGGGTCACTTTCACATCATTAACAGAAGAAATGATCGCTAGTTCTGACATCCGACTGTCGGGGCGCACTTCGGTTTCCGTAATCACCACGGGCTGCTCCACTTCCAAGACTTCCGTCGGTACTTGTGATTCTACCTCATCGTAGCGAAACAATTCGTAGCGTTCCACCACTGCAATGAGATCGCGCGCATAGCTCGGACTAGTCGCATAGCCCGCCTGACGCAAACCTCTTGCCCAAGCTTTGTAGTCATTGGGGCGCAAATAATATAGATGCTGGTAGCGTGGCTTTTTCAAAAATTCAGAATGCGCAATCCAGCTATCGCGTACTTTGTCGTACTTACGGAAGCAAGATTTTTGTAGTTTGCCACGACGATCATAGTCATCATCTTCCTGATAGAAGGTCTTGCCCACCCAATCGCGTCCACATTTGATGCCAAAGTGGTTGTTGGCTTTTTGCGCCAAACGACTTCTGCCAAAATCAGATTCTAAAATACCCTGTGCGAGTTTGATACTAGCAGGAATGCCCGTTCTTTGCATCTCGCTTTGCGCCAGATCACGGTACTTTTCGATGTATTTTACAGGAACGGTATTTGCGGAGAGGCTCACCTGTAAAAGCATACCTACAAACAGAATTTGCAACGACTTCATCATGTTATTACTTATTTTGAGGATGAGTGAATAAGAGCAAGATCGCGGCAATATTACGATCTAACTCCGATTAATTTGTGTGTGTTAGAACTTTGGGTAATTAGCTGTTGGCGATTGGCTGTTAGCTAGTCTGAGCATATTTCTAAAACTCAGGTAATCTTCTATATTTGAGCTAGCTACCAACTGCTGAGCACTAATTACTCCATTGTGTGTTAGGATGTATATTAGTCGAAATAACTGAATGTAAAATATGAATTTATAGGCTTTGTATTTTATGAGTAAGTTGATTGAATCAAGATCAGCATTTTGTGAAGGCTCGTTTTTTCTCCTCCAATTTATTCATAGGCTTTCACTTAAACTCGGTATCTTTGTTGACAAATCTACAAATAAATAACATACGAGGAAAGTCTCTAGCCATGAAGCAACTGCTTTTTATTAGTTTATTAACCCTGCTCCTAATCGCCTGTGAAAAAAATGTGAACGAAAATTCCAATGTCAATAATACAAACGCCAATATCGATCTTTCGGTGCGTGAAATCCCCATAAAAAAAGCTTTGGTCTTTGCATCGGTCGATCAATTGAGGATACGGGAATTGCCGTCTCTGGAAAGTCGAGTGTTGACAGAATTAGGGGAGGGCGATAGCCTCTATTACCTTAATGCACGCACGCTTGGCACGACTCAAATTCGCCTACGTGGAGAACTCGTTCGATTTCCTTGGCTCAAAGTAGAGACCACAACTGGGCTAGGTGGATGGACGTACGGAGGAGGGGTGCGCTTTGCAAATTGATGATGTTGGTGCAATCTCAAAAGGTTTTGAATAAAAATTAGGGCTGTACGAAGTCTCAGTTTTGTTAACAAAAAGTAGTCTGAGTCAATGCAAGATAATTGAGCATACTTGTTGCGCGATCTCAGGAGCTTTACCAACGTTTATTTCAAGTATTGCTTAAAACTTCGTACATCCCTAAATAAAAATCAGAAAACATACACTTGTGAAAGAAATTATTATTGCGATTGACGGCTATTCCTCCTGTGGGAAAAGCACCCTAGCCAAAATGTTGAGCCAAGCCATCCATTACGCTTACATAGACACGGGTGCGATGTACCGAGCGGTGACGCTTTACTTCATCAGTCAACAAACCGATATAACCGACGAGCAAGCAGTAGCCGAAGCTTTGTCGCATATCAATATCCGCTTTGAGCAAAAAAACGGTGAAAGCCGAACCTTTTTAAATGGTGTGGATGTAGAGGAAGCAATCAGAACCATGACCGTGGCGAATAAAGTGAGTGAAGTCGCAGCAATCTCAGCGGTTCGTAGAAAGATGGTGGAGCAGCAGCAAGCCATGGGCGAATCAAAATCTGTTATTTTGGACGGTCGAGATATTGGAACAGTGGTATTCCCAACGGCAGCCGTAAAAATCTTTTTGACTGCAAAAGCAGAGACGAGGGCAGCACGCAGACATGCCGAAATCGTGCGTAAAGGGAAAAATATTTCTTACGAAGAGGTACTAGATAATTTGAGACACCGCGATCACATTGATACGTCCAGAGCGGACAGCCCACTAAAACAAGCAGTGGATGCGGTCATCGTAGACAATACCAATTTGACACAAGAAGAACAAATGGCAATGGTTTTGGCTTTGGTGAATTTGAGGAGAGCACAGTAAGAACAAGACGCAAAAAAACTGTCATTAAGAGCTTGTTTAGAGTAGGATTGAACTGTAAATCAATAGTTTACGGTTCTGGCGAAGCAAATAATAGCGACTTTATCGAGCTAAACGAGCGATTATTTTCAAAGTCAGGTTCGGAAAATATTGGTTTACAGGAAGATAGTACTCCAAACATGCTCTAAGGTAATCGCTAAAAGTTAGTCCTTGTTGATTTGTTGAACTGTTTATGCGTTTAATAATTTCAAAATCAATGTATTACAGTTAAACAAATTAGGGCTGTACGAAGTCTCAGTTTTATTAGAGTTGTACTTGTAAATAGCCTGAGCCAATGCAAAAAGATTGAGCATACTTGTTGCGCGATCTCAGGCACTTTACTGAACTTCAAAATTTTAGTAAAACTTCGTTGCGTAAGATTATGGAGAATTACATCTGTTACTCGCATACTAAAGCAATCCTTAAAAGTTAGTCTTTGTCGAGTTGTTTGAACTGTTGATTTGTTTTGTAGATAACCACGCTTCCGTTGGGATAGTAACCATAAGATTTTAGGATAAACAAATAAACAGGATCAACAGCTTATACTTAAAACACGCTCTTAGTAGTCTTTCAAGCTAATCCTGTCGGGTAATTTGGCGATTTTTGAATTTCTGGTCAAACAGTTATGACCCCCAAGACCCCAACTGTTCGAAGGAAAAAGCCTCATCGTAGCTATGGCTATGCTTACGTTTTTTGCCTTGCTTAAATCCAAAACTCCCTCAAATTTCACTCGACATCATTAACTTGAATGACTACTTAGCGATTGCTTTAAAACTACCATCATCAAAAATGAATGTTTTTGTACTCAACACGGGCAGATGTGGCTCGACGACTTTAATTCGGGCTTGTCAGCACATCACCAATTATACGGCTTTGCACGAATCCCGCATCGGTATGCTAGCCGAAGAGCGACTCAATTTCCCAGCGCAGCATATTGAAGCCGACAACCGCTTGCTGTGGTTTCTGGGGCAATTGGATGAAAAATACGGAGACGATGCTTTCTACGTCCACCTGAAAAGAGCGCGAACACCAACAGTGGCAAGCTACAATCGCCGCTGGGATAGCGATGTGACGATCATCAAAGGCTTCGCGGAAAGCATCCTAACGCGAAAAACAGCTCAGCTTTCCGATTTAGAACGCCTACAAATTAGTGCGGATTATTACGATACTGCAAACGCCAATATCTCCCTCTTTTTGAAAGACAAAACCCACCAAATGGATATGCACCTGGCAAGCATCAACGAGGATTTCAAGCTGTTTTGGGAGCGCATAGGAGCAACAGGCGATCAAGCAGCCGCTTTAGCTGCCTTGAACAAAAAATACAATAGCAGCGAGCAACCCGAAAACCACGCCGCTTACCGACAATCGGTTCAGCAAAAAAGTGGACTAGCTAATTTTTGGCATCGCACCAAACTGAAATGGGCGTATAAAAGTGCGCTGTACTGGACAAACTTTTATTTTGGCAATTATATGAAGTGAAAGGTACTTGGCTGTTGGCTGTTGGCTGTTGGCTGTTGGCTAAAATTAGATGTTTTCTGAATTCATTGTCCATTATTTCTTTCCAATTTATGCGAATGTACGGTCATAAAAATCTCATTTTTTAACATATGACTTGGCTCGACTTTAGCTATTTGCAGTTGACACTTAGCTATTGGTTGATATCGCGCAGCTTGGATACAGTGGATTTATTCACGCTTGGTCAAAAAGCATGAGTATGAGTAAATTTAGCGTACTGATTTATAATTACTTGTGAACCAAGCCAACAGCTAATAGCTAAAGGCTTGCTTGGGCATCGCTCAAAATGAGTGAATAGCCAATTGCCAAAATCTAGCCGCTCACCCCCTTGCCCAACAACATTTTAAACAAGGGCTATTTTTGGTGCATTAATTTGTTCAAAAAACGCATTTACCTATTATTATTTAGAAGGCGCGGATTCCTTACGAAAAAGACAAAAAAGGTTTCTCTAAATCATTGATAAATACTACCTTTGCGGCGATTTTAAGAATAGCGAATGACATTGGGGAAATACTCTATTGAGGATGAACCAATAGCACAATAAATTAAAACACAAATTTTATGGCAAATATCGGTCGAGTGAAGCAGATCATTGGCCCTGTGATTGACGTTGAATTTTCCGATGCTGGTGCTACACTGCCAGAAATTTTGAATGCCTTAGAAATTAAGCGCGAAAACGGAGAGGTCTTAGTCTTGGAAGTGCAACAGCACCTAGGAGAAGACAGTGTTCGTGCTATTGCGATGGATTCAACAGATGGTTTGACGCGTGGTACAGCGGTAGAAGATACAGGTAAGGCGATTGCCATGCCAGTCGGTGATCAGATTCGAGGGCGTTTGTTCAATGTAGTAGGAGAAGCCATCGACGGTATCGGGGCAGTACCCAAAGGAGAAAATGCTCGACCTATTCACGCTAAGCCACCAACCTACGAAGAACTTTCTACTTCCACAGAAGTACTCTACACAGGTATCAAGGTAATCGACCTGATTGAGCCTTATTCCAAAGGAGGAAAAGTAGGCTTGTTTGGTGGAGCAGGTGTAGGAAAAACGGTATTGATTCAGGAATTGATCAACAATATCGCATTGGGATACGAAGGGATTTCGGTATTTGCGGGCGTAGGAGAACGCACACGGGAAGGAAATGACTTGATGCGCGAGATGTTGGAAGCAGGTATCATCAAATATGGTGAAAAATTCATGCACTCCATGGAAGAGGGCGGATGGGACTTGTCTACCGTTGACATGGAGCTACTGAAAGATTCTTCTGCGACTTTTGTTTTCGGACAGATGAATGAACCACCAGGTGCACGTGCGAGAGTGGCACTGTCTGGATTGACGATTGCAGAGTACTATCGGGATGGCGACTTGGATGATCCAACTGGCGGTCGTGATATTTTGTTCTTCGTCGATAATATCTTCCGTTTCACACAAGCGGGTTCTGAGGTATCTGCCCTACTAGGTCGTATGCCTTCTGCGGTGGGCTACCAGCCAACATTGGCAACCGAAATGGGATTGATGCAGGAGCGCATTACCTCTACCAAAAGAGGTTCGATTACTTCTGTGCAAGCCGTTTATGTACCTGCGGATGACTTGACAGACCCCGCGCCAGCAACGACTTTTGCGCACTTGGATGCCACAACGGTACTAAGTCGTAAACTAGCTTCCCAAGCGATCTATCCAGCTATTGATCCATTGGATTCTTCTTCTACCATTTTGAAAGAAGACATCGTTGGAGAGGAACACTACCAGACCGCACAGAAGGTAATCAATATCTTACAACGTTATAAAGAGTTGCAAGACATCATTGCGATTCTTGGTTTAGAGGAATTATCAGAAGAAGATAAATTGGTTGTACACCGCGCTAGACGCGTACAGCGTTTCTTATCACAGCCTTTCCACGTCGCAGAGCAGTTCACAGGTATTCCTGGCGCACTGGTACAAATCGAAGATACGATTCGCGGCTTCAAAATGATCTTGGACGGCGAGATGGACGAATATCCAGAAACGGCTTTCAACTTGAAAGGCTCTATCGAAGAAGTGATCGAAACAGGTAAGAAAATGTTGGCAGAAGCAGCCTAAATTTGTTTATTCGATGAACTGGTGATTGGATCATTTGATTAAAAGTAGATTGAACTACCCAATCGCCAAACCATCAAATCATAATTAGGGCTTTACGAAGTCCTGTTGTCTTAGCATCTCACCTGTATATATCTGGAGTCAACACAAAAAAATCGCGCAACAGGTATGCTCAAAGATTTTTTATGGACGGAAACACAGTATTCACTATTTTTTTTAGAGAAAAAATAGTGAATGTTGTGTTTCCGTCCGAAGAGATTTACTAAGCATACTTGTTGCTCAATTTTCTGACACTGCTTTGAACTACATTTGAGTAAACCGTTAAGAAGAACAGAACTTTATACAGTTCTAAATCACCAATTAGAAATGAATCTATCCGTACTAACAGCAGATCAATCTATATTTGAGGGTGCGATTACTTCCATAAAAGTGCCCGGCGTGCTTGGTCAATTTCAAGTATTAAAAAATCACGCACCCATTGTTTCTGCGCTGCAAGCTGGTCAAGTAGAAATTAAAAAAGATGGTGGCGATACGATGTCCTTTGCCATCAATAGAGGTTTCATTGAAGTCTTGAACAATGAGGTTTCTTTGTTGGTGCAAGGCGTAGAGCTATAGTGAATTTAGTGAATATAGATCGAGAAGGTCAAAGCGATGTGATGTTGCTTTGACCTTTTCTATTTTTGGCAAGGTATCATCTAACAATCCCTTCATTTTCTTTGAATTACTTCTCAAAGATGTTTACTTTTGCGGTTCTAAAAAATTGAACCATAAATGATGGAGATAAAACCTTGTTTTTCAGGATTTATCTCTAACAAAATAAAACAAGCGGAAGAATGGCATTAATTGGAAAAATTAGAGAGAACAGTTGGTTACTGATTGTGCTTTTGGCATTGGGATTAGGAGGATTCATTGTGATGGATATGACTTCTGGTCAGCAAAGTGTTTTTGGGGGCAATGCCAACACCCTCGCAGAAATAGAAGGAGAAAAAGTAAGCTACCAAGATTTTAATAGTGTTGAGCGTTTATTCAATGGACAAAATGCGTTTTCACAAAGAGATTTCGTCTGGAACTATTTTGTCGATAAAGCATTGGTAGGGCAAGAAGCTGAAGTGTTGGGTCTAGGAGTTAGTTCAGAAGAATTGAGAGAATTGCAATTTGGTGCAAATCTGAGTCCAATCATCGAATCTCGTTTTCGCGATCCCAGCAACTTCCAAATTGATCGTACCCGTCTAAACTCTTACAGAGATGCGATTGACAACGGTACTTTTGATAATCCAGAGCAGCGTAGATTTTGGGCACACCAAGAAAAAGAGATCAAAGTAGATCGTCTGAAGAAAAAGATTGGCAACTTAGTGGCTAAAGCCATTTATGCACCAACTTGGCAAGTAGAAATGGTGGGCGCAGAGCAAAACTCAAAAGTAGATTTTGCCTACGTTCAAATTCCTTTTGATGAAGTAGATAATGCAGACGTACAACTATCCGATAGCGATTACGAAACCTACCTCAAAAACAACGCAGCTTTGTACGAAACGGAGGAAGAAACGCGCAAGCTAGATTACGTCGTATTTGATGTAGAGCCGACACAGGAGGACATTGATACCATCCGAGCGGAAATGGTTCGTTTGGCAAGAGATTTCAAAGCCACTCTAAACGATACGACTTTCCTAACCAGCAATTACAGTACTTTCGATGCCACTTATAAGAAAAAATCAGAATTACCCGCAGCTATAGCAGACACGGTCTGGAATATGTCAGTGGGTAGTATCTACGGTCCTTACGAAGACGAGGAGACCAATAGTTTCAAAGTAGCAAAGATTTTGAATCGTAAAGTCATTCCCGACTCTGTAGAATCTCGCCACATTTTGTTACCTGCCAAAACGCAACCTGAGTTTGTGCAAGCATTCCAGACACTGGATAGTTTGAAAAATTTGATCGAAGATGATCAGGCGACTTTTGCGGAATTAGCGCAGCAGTTCGGAACAGATGGAACACGAGAAAAAGGTGGTGATTTGGGTTTTGCTGCTCCAGGTCAGATGGTGCCGCAATTCAATAACCTCATTTTCTACGACGCTGAACCCGATGAGTTGAATATCATCCAGACGCAATTCGGCTTGCACCTAGTAGAAGTGACGGGGAGAAAGTATGAATCCAATGAAGAAGGCGTGCAGTTGGGTTTGATTTCAGAACCTATCGTGCCGAGTTCCAAAACCGAAAGTGCCATCAATCAAGCGGCTTTGAAATTTGCTTCTCAGCATAAAACTAGAGAAGAACTATTGGCTGCCGTAGCAGAGCGCGATGATTTGGACATAGAAACTTCTACAAGCCTCAAATTGAACGATCATACCATCGGTGATTTGGGGAGCAATCAAGGTGCTAGAGATATGGTGAAATGGGCTTTTGCTTCCAGCACATCCGTGAATAATGTTTCGCCACAAGTTTTTGGATTCCAAGATCAAGTAGAATTTTATACCAATAAATTTGTGGTAGTCGCCTTGCGCAGTATACAAAAAGCAGGTATGCCAAGCGTAGCGAATATCAAAGATGAGATCGAAGCTCAAGTTAGAAATGAGAAGAAAGTGGCGGTGATTCAGCAGCAAATTTCGAGTAAAGATATAGCTGCTATTGCGAGTCAATACGGCACTAGCGTAGATACAACGAGGGAAGTAAGCTTCAATTCTAGCTTCTTGCCTGGCTTGGGTAGCGAACCTAAGGTGATTTCAAAAGCTTTCAGCGCAGAAGTTGGTAGCCTTGCGTCACCCGTTGCTGGAAACAATGGTGTTTACGTCATCAAAGTGTTGAATAAGCCAGAAAATAGCACACCACCAAATATTCCTCAATTGCGTAGGACTATTGCTGGTGGTGTCAGAACCCAAGCCACCTCCAACATCGCGCAAGAATTGCGAAAAGATGCGAGTATTGAGGACAATCGCTCTAAGTTTTACTAGGAGCTATCACTGACGAAAGCGGAAAGCCATAATTGGTCGAGCTTGAAAAGCGGAAACTGTGTTGTGCAGTTTCCGCTTTTTTCGTTTAGGAGGAGGTTGTTCTCAGTTTCAAAAGGGTACACCGTTCAAAAAATGAAGATTTCGTCTCCAAAAGCCGCAGAAAGTTTTTTTCTAAGATGAAAAACTTTCTGCTAGAGGGTCTTAAGGGTGAAAAGCATCAAAAATCAACAATTTTTGATGCTTTTCATCCTTAAAACCCCTTGGAGCATCCAAAAAATCAACCTAATAAGGTTTTTTGGATGCGACCTAACGAAATCTCAAAAGTGTGTACCCTTCTGAACTCTCAGTTGGATTTTACTCAAAAAGTGCATCCATTAGCACTTCGTTTTGCACCAAAGCACTAGCGTGCTTATTTTGCACCAAGCCATAAGTCGTAATCATTGTCAGAAAAACAGTTTTTCGAGTATTTGTCTCTTGCTTAAATGTTCCGATCTTATTGCGCAATTTCGCCGCGTAGTCTTTTGTAATAGCATAAGGATTAATGGAATATTTGATTTCGCAAAGATTTACAACTTGGTCTCTACGATCAATGAGGAGGTCGATTTGTATGCCATCTTTGCTCCTCCAAGTTAAGGTATTGCTGATGATCCCCCCAATTTGTAGCGCATTTTTGATTTGTTGGGTATGCGCTAAACAGACTTGTTCAAAGGCATAGCCGCTCCAAGCACGCTGAGCAGGGTGATCTATTGCATTTGTCCAAATACCAGCATCGAAGTTAGTGTTATCGCGAATGAATTTTAGGTAAAAACGGCTGTAAAAATCAGAAAGCCGATAGACGGTTTCTTTTGCCTTTTTTTGGAAAGGTGTATAGCGTGTGACGAAGCCGCTTTCCTCCAGCGCATCCAGTTTTTTACTCAAATTCCCGCCAGAGGGAATAGCCGCTGCTTGGCTAATCTCTTTCCGATTCATTCCGCTGGACTTACTAGCAAGTGCGATGATGATTCGCTCGTAAGGCGCCGCATTTTTAAAAAGGGAGTTGAATAAATTTTGAAATTCAAGTACCAACAACGCACCTTTTCGGAAGCAAAGGGCTTCAATATTTTGTGCAGCACTCTTGTAAGGATCAATTTGGTCTAGATAGAATGGAATACCACCCATCACCATGTACAACTGCAAGATTTGATAGCGATCCAATACACTATCTTGGGCTTTCAGCATCAATTCCGTCTCTTGCAAATTGAACGGATAGACTTTCATGCGCTCGGTCACTCGATTGTGTAAGCCACCGTGATTGTTAATCAACTCATTAATCATCCAAGCTGCCGCCGAACCACATGTAATTAGCAAAATATCCTTACGATTGGTCGCCCAAGTATTCCAAAAATGCTCTAATGACATCAAAAAATCAGATCGAGGGGTATCCATCCAAGGCAATTCATCCAAGAAAATGACCTTTTGCCTAGGTGCGTCTATACTTTCCAAATAGTCGATCAAAAGCTGAAAAGCACTGAACCAATTTTCTGGTGTTTCCATGATTTCAAACCCAGCTTGTCGTTGTAAGCCTACTTGAAAATTAGTCAATTGCTGTAGCATATTTGCATTCGCTAAACCTGTCAATTGAAAATCGAACGTATAATTAAAATACTCTCGAATTAGAAAGGTCTTTCCAACCCTTCGGCGACCGTAAACTGCTAGAAATTCAGATTTGCTACTTTTAGTTAGGCGATCTAGCTGCTTAATCTCTTTTTGTCTTCCTATGATAGTACTCAATGAATGGCTTTTTAAATATAAAAATCTATAATCAGCCAAAAGTAGTCTTTTTTTACTTGTTTTGGCTAATTATAGTCTTTTATTTAGCCAAAAATTATTGGGTGTGTATGAAAGCTCATTTTTATAGTCGTTTGCTTGAAAGTAGCCTAAGCAAATGCAAGAAAATCGTGAAACAGGTACGTTTGGTAAGTCTCTTCGGACTGAGACACAAGTTTTTCCTGAAAAACTTGTGTCTCAGTCCATAAAAAATAACTGAGCATATTTGTTGCGCGATCCTAGGAGCTTTTAGGGACTTACTGCGAGTGTTGCTCAAGACTTCGTACACGCCTAAATAAAAATTAGCAATTCGAGACTAAATTGCCGACTACTTTTACGATTCAGGCGCACATATCAAGAAAACGAAGCTTTGATCCCTGTCGACTTTTGAACTTGCACTTGACACTTGCGTTTTAGAGCCATGTGAGCTGAGTACTTTATTCTGCACAAAAGCCACAACCAATCACTTTACTACTACCGCAAAATCGAAACATCCCCTCGCTTGGCAAAAGTATCACCATTGAAACAAGTGACTTCCAAATAGTAGCCATACACATCGGGTGACAGAACACGACCTTGATAGCGACCATCCCAGCCGACATTTTTATCTTCCGTCTCAAACACCTTTTGTCCCCAACGATTATAGACTGCAAAATAAAGCTCGTCTATGGGTTGTCCGCGTACAAAAAGTATATCATTTTCATTGTCTCCGTTCGGTGTGAAGGCAGCGGGAACAAACAAGAAAGGTTCGTCACAAATGCGTTGATTGACGACGACTGTTACGCTTTTGGTACTTCGGCAAGTACCCTGCGAAATTTCCACTGTGTAGGTCGTCGTTTCCGTCGGCATGGCGATGGGATTGCGGATATTTGGATCGCTCAGTCCAGTAGCAGGCGACCAGCGATAGGTGAAATTATCATCTAAATTGATGCTGAGTTGCGACATCTCTCCCGCGAAAACCGTATCGGGCGACGCCGTAGCGACAATACTCTCCGAATCTAAATCTATGATCGTCACGATCGTTTCGACCGTATCCGAACAGCCAAATTCGTTGGTTGCAATGGCTTGAACTACCGTTTCTGCTTCCACTCGAATGATTGGATTGGCAGTATTGCCTGCATCGACGATGATATCTTCGGGTAGCCACTGGAAATCGAGCATTTCGCCCTGTCCATTATTACTAACATTTAAGGTGAAGTTTTGCCCAAAGCAACCGAAACTAGTATCTGGCAGTGCCAAATCAACGGGTAGTTGCCGCACCAGTATTTCTTCTACTTTTTGGCAACCGAAAGTGTCGATTGCGCTTACAAAAAAGCTTTGAGCATCTTCTTCCACGAAGGTCATAAAGTTTTCATCTATACCTAAAACATCTTCAAAATTCGCTTGATCTGACCACTCATATTCCACTTCCGTACTGGCTTCTGCACTAAGCGATACATCACTGGGCATACAAAGCGATAGATCATCAGAAGCTGTGAATGTGAAGTCTGGAAAGAGTCCGACTTCTATGGTTCGAGTATCTCGACACGCACCTGCGCCTTCTCCGTTCGTTATCGTTACCATATAGCTCGTAGAATCGCTGATGGTAATGTCAGGATTACCAATATTAGGGTCACTTAGTCCTGTCTGCGGCGACCAGACGTAATTAAATACTGGGTTGAAGTTGGGATTTACAGTGGTAGGTGCATCGGTACAAACGGAGGAAATCGGCGGCAGATTAATCGAAAATTCTCGAATTTTTACGATGAGCGAATCTTCTAACACACAGCCAAATTGATTCATGGCAACGTAGGTCAAACTGAGGATGGTATCTTGAAATCCATCGTAAGTCACGCGCAATGTACTATCTCCCATCACAATGCGATCATTGGGGAAATAGGCGATATCAATGTCGTCCTGTGGTCGTCCATTTTCTAAGATAATCAAGACTGTTTGTCCCTCGCAAGTATTGATAGTATCGCCGATGGGTTTGATGATGTCTATACCGTTTTCGTTGCGAATTTGTAAGGTATCGCCGCCCGAGCAGCCACCGATCGTATCAATAGCTTCCACGAAATAAGGGCCAGTATAATCAGCAGGTATGAGTATGGTGTTGCCAGTACTTGTATTGCCATCTTGATCCGTCCAGATAATGTCGGCACTGATGTTTTCGGGAACGGTCAGTTCCGTGGCTTGTTCGCAAATATTGAGTACGTCTGGAAAGCCCAAATCCAGTCCATCGGTCACTTCGATAGTGAAAAATTCTTGTAGTCTACATTCTGGATTATTGCGATCAAAAACGGAGACGATATATTCCGTTGTTTGGTTTGGGCTGGCAATGGGATTGGCAACGTCCGTAGCACTCAACCCAATGCCAGGCGACCAACGATAGCTCAAGTCTGGATTACCATTCGGATTTAACTCAATGGAAGAGCCTCGGCAAATAGTCATTAAATCTTGTACATCAACATCCAAAATCCTGACTGCTATAGTGTCTGTTTGCGTCAAAACACAATCTGCTCCTTGCTGAACACTTAGATTGACGATAATATCTTGATCGGAAGTGAAGGTTTTCAGTGGATTAAATTCGGTACTAGTCGTACTATCGCTAAACGTCCAAAGATAGCTGAGTCCTGCCGTATCTAAAGAGTTGTTTTCAAAGGAAAGCGTCGTACTGCTGCCGCTACAACTATCCGTGCGGACGTCAAAATCTGCGGTGATAGATGCCATCACGATGTCTAAGCTTTCACAGATGGTATCTATACAAGACAGGCTGTAATCTAGCGTTAGACAAGCCTCAAAAGTGCCGTCTTGTTGATAGCTAAAGATAATACTATCGCCGTCCAGTACGGTATTGAGGGAGTCGCCGAGCAGCCAACGGTAGGGATAATTGAGATCATTGCTTCGATTGACAAAAGTTACGGAAGAACCATCACATTCCACATTCGCATCGAAAGCAATATCCAAATCATTGCGTACGATAGCAACCTCTAGGTCGAGAGAGTCTTGACAACCAGCACTATTTTCAATCAGCACTTGGTAGTTCCTGACGCCAGGACTAGTCGGCAAATCAGGTCTACCCGTTTGCGCACCGCCAAAAATAGTATCGGTAGAAGTCCATTGATAAAACAGTGTATCTTGATCGGGAAATGAATTTTGGACAAAAACATCTAAAATATCTCCTTCACAAATGGCGACGTTGCCAGAGGTTTCAAATTGTGGCGACCCACCATTCACAGCAATCGTATCGACTAAATTACAACCCGCAAAATCTTCTGCTTGTACGCGATAGACCGCAGTGCCTACTAGTGCGACTCGGATGCTTTCGTTCATACCGATGATAGAATCATTCTCGTCTAGCCAAAAATAATTGGATACATTGCGTGTCCTAGCAGAGAGCGTAATGGTATCTAAACAAGATTGAATGTCTTCTCCTGCACTGATGCTGAAATCTGCGCTACCATCCAAGCCATCTACATTTATATTTTGGATTAAAGTATCCACGCAGTCTCCACCGAAGACCGCTACTTGCACGCGATAGTCCCCCGTATCGGGATAGGTGTAAGAAGGGGAAAATCCTCGTCCGATAACGTCCAAATTGGTACTATCACCAAAGTTCCAAAGTACCGAATCTGCTCCAATAATTTCGGAATTGAAATTAATCGTGAAGCCATCAAAACAGTCTGGTACGGCCTGAAAATTTAAAAGTTCAGGGGCTGGTATCACATTAACTTTGACTTCTTTTTCTATCTGACAAACATTGCTGGCAGGAAAAACACGTACGGTATAAGTTGTAGTATCAGGTGGGCTGACATTTGGATTTGCACTGTTTGGATCGTCTACCCCTATCGCTGGTCGCCAACGAAATCGCAGGGTACTTTCGGGATCAAGCATAGGATTGAGTTGTACACTATCTCCTCTACAAATGGTGAATTCATCTGGAATCAGCAAAGTGGGATCAATATTATCCGTCCTAAAGTTTTCCTCCACTGTTTTGACACAGCCATTAAAGGATTCCACTTGCAGTCGGACACTGCCGACATCACTATTGGGTAAGAGGAAACTAGGGCTGATCTCGTCAGATAAAAAGGTTTGGCCACCGTAGATGAGTTGCCAACTGCGATCGCTAATGAATGAGACGCTATCTTCG
>JBCDKV010000027.1:0-15693 GCA_038746215.1 Bacteroidota bacterium
AAACGACGCGGGCGTGGCATCAACAAAACGTGATAGCCTGAATCGATCAGTTCCTTGATGAACAAGGTTTTATCTACAAAATAACCGTTTTGATCAATCAGTTGTCGGAAGTTGGAAAGCCCGATCTGTAATTTTTTCTTACGCTGCATCCAAAGCAATTATTAGTTCTTTTGGTAAAGATACGAAAGAAAATAGACAGCGAGGGCGCATCTCAAAATGTCGCAGAAAGTTTTTTTCAAAGGTGAAAAACTTTCTGCTAGGGGTTTTTTAAGGGCAAGAAGCGTTAAAGTTTTAACGCTTCTTGCCCTTAAAAACCCTTGGAGCATCCTAAAATCCTCCTTTGTAGATTTTCGGATGCGACTACATGGAATACGAACGAAAATTCGCCCTTTAATCAACCAAACGACATTTTGAGATGCACCCGACAGCGAGCTTACCAAGCTCCTCTAGGACGAAATTCGTATACATTGACTTCCTCCACGGCTTCGTCGGCTACGTCTTCCATGACAAATTCTAGTTGCTCTTGATCGAAAATGTCGAAAAAGGTATCCCACTCTAGATCCTGTTCATTTGGATAGCGTTCGTGTGGGTAGCGGAATTTCAAACGATCTATGATGTTCTCATCTTTGAATCGCTTAATTTCTACGGGACGCATCTGTGTGCTGCTCGCCCAAGTCTGAATATCTTCGTGCTTGACGGTACTTATTCTTCTATTATCTTTAATCATAATGGTAAATTTGTTTAGTGACTTAGTGTAGGTTATTATTGTATTTCTACTTATTAGGTATTTCCTTAATAGAAGGAGAAAGGTGACCTCGGTGTTCGTTTGATTGGTGCTTTGCAGGGATCTGATATGTGCTACTAGGCGTGTATGAAGTACAAGGAATTAGGGGTGTACGAAGTCTTGAGCAATACTTGAAATAAATCTTAGTGAAACTCTTGAGATCGCGCAACAAGTATGCCCAAAGGGTGTTTCCGTCCGAAGAAAATTACTGAGCATACTTATTGCGCAATTCTTTGTATTGACTCAGGCTGTTTTATACTCCGTTTGGGATAAAAAAGTGCATTTTACTCCCTTGGTATTTCTAAATTCAGGCTATTAGGTGTACTTTCAAATTTGGCGGCATCGAGCCTGCCAAATTTAGCGGTAAATGATGTGAACAAAACCTATCTTTTTTCAAAAATGAAAGCACTTTTTCACCCCCGTTTGCAGTATAATTCGAGTAAATCGAAAGGAATATGCTGAGGATTAGTTACAGATTTAATTTCTAGTTTCGCCACTTCAGTTTGTTTTTCCAACTCAGAGCTTGTTTGGAACAGTATTGAACTGTAAATCAGTAGTTTACGGTTCTGGCGAAGAAAATAATGGCGACTTTATTGGTATAAACGAGCGATTATTTTCAAAGTCAGGTTCGGAAAATACTGGTTTACAGGAAGATAATACTCCAAACTTGCTCTAAATATTATCCTCTACAAACACTATCTAGGAACACTTGCTGCGCTCATATTTTTGGTATCCTTCTTTAAGTACCAATAGGTAATCGCTGCTGCCCCAATATCTGCAATTGGAAAGGCATACCAAACCCCATTGAGTCCAAAAAAATTAGGCAGGATGAGGATAAGTGGAATGAGGAAAAAGCCTTGTTTGGTCAGGGTGAGAAAAAGAGCGGGTACTGCTTTTCCGATAGCTTGAAAATACGCACTTCCAAGTAAGCTGATGGCAAGAAGTGGAGTTGCACCAAATACCCAACGCAGGGCAGGCGTAGCTTGCTCAATGAGGGCTTCGTCAGTAGTAAAAGCACTTACGATTTGCGGCGTGAGTAACATGATACAAACAAAGATGCAGAAGGAAATGACGGAAGCACTTTTCATAGATAGTGTAATCAGATCTTTCACCCGTTGGAAAAGTTTCGCGCCATAATTGAAGCCAACAATTGGAACGAACCCTTGTGTGATACCCAAGACAGGAAAATTGGCAAACATCAATACCCTGCCAATGATGCCATAAACGGACAAAGCCAATTCACCGCCATAAGTGAAAAGCGCATTGTTTAGCACGATGGAAAGTACACTGATCGTACCTTGGCGTGCTAAAGTTACCGAGCCAATAGAAGCAATTTCTCTGATGATGGAAATACTAGGCGTAATACAGCGGCGGGTGAGTTGCATTTGAGATTTGCCAAACAAAAAGAACAAAATCGTAAAAGTAGCACTGGCAGCGTACGCTAGCGTAGTTGCCCAAGCAGCCCCTTCGATACCCATATCTAGCACCACTATGAAAATTGGGTCGAGTATCATATTAGTGATGGCTGGAACGATCAAGGCGATCATGGAAATTTTCGGAAAACCTTCTGCTCGAATCACATTCGTGCTCATCATCGCCCAAGCCAAAAAAGGCACGCCATACAGCAGAATCTGAAAGTACGCCTTTGCAGGCGCTAATACTTCGCCTTTTCCGCCAAAAAGATGAAGTACCTCGTCTTGAAATTGAAATCCCAAGAGCATAAAGAGAACAGATAAGCTCAAAGTGAGTATGACCTGATTGCCAAAGGTTCGAGTTGCCTTGCCATCATTGCCTTCCCCGAATGCCCTCGAAATAATGGAAGAACCACCGATACCAATTGCCATACCGACGCTTGAAATGAGAAAGGTAATTGGCATCACGACTGTGATCGCTCCAATTCCCAATGCGCCCACCCAATGCCCGACAAAAATGGTGTCCACTATACCGTAAATAGACATCACTAAGATGCCCGTAGAAGCAGGAATGGCTTGTTGACGGAGAAGTCTTCCAAGTGACTCCGTACCAAAAGTTTCGTTTTTACTCATTAGTTACTTATGCGAATAACGACTGTATAAATCTCATTTTTCTTGACATTTGACTCAGATATAGTTCAGGTCAATATCTGCAAATTGAGCAACAAGTATGCCTAGAAATTCTCTTCGGACGGAAACACCGATTATCAATTATTCTTTCTGAGAAAAATAATTGATAATTGGTGTTTCCGTCCACAAAAAATCTTTGAGCATACTTGTTGCGCGATCTTAGGAGCTTTATTGGACTTGTCTCGAGTGTTGCTTAAAACTTCCTGCAAGCCCAATATATTGAACTTTCTGTCAGTCCAGTCATTATTTCAGTAGAAGTGCAATCAAGCCTAGTATTCCACTTCTGAATTGCAGCACAGCAATTTCCTCGGTAAAACAATTGTCTAAGTAAAGCATGAGTAAAACAAAGAACATAGAAGCCATAGAATCTGATAATTTGCACAATTGTCGGATTATACAAGTTGATCCACAACAAGAGCCACTCCGAATTGATAAATTTTTGATGGATCGCTTGGAGCGTGTGACCAGAAATAGATTGCAAGCCGCAATCCGTGCTGTAGCTATTACGGTCAACGAAAAGGAGGTGAAACCCAATTACAAAGTTCGACCCAATGATGTGATAAAAGTCATCTTACCAAGACGTTTTGAAGGCACGAAGAAAATCATTCCGCAAGACATTCCGCTAGATATTCGCTACGAAGACGACCATATCCTCATCCTACACAAACCACCAGGTCTAGTTGTGCATCCTGGTGTAGGACATCGAAAATCCACGCTTGCCAATGCGCTGGCTTTTTACTACCAAAATCTGCCACTGCTCAACGATAATTATACTGATCGTCCAGGACTAGTGCATCGAATCGACAAAAATACATCTGGCATCATGATCGCTGTCAAAAATGATTATGCGATGGATCGGATGGCAAAACAATTCTACTACCACACCATTGAGCGGAAGTACCAAGCTATCATTTGGGGGGAAATGCCCGAAGATGTCGGCACCATCAAAGCCAATGTCGGGCGCAATCCAAGACACCGCAAAGAAATGACGGTTTTTAAAGATGGTGAGGATGGCAGATGGGCAGTTACCCACTGGAAAACAATTGAAAAATTGTACTACGTCAGCCTCATTGAGTGCCAGTTAGAAACTGGGCGGACACACCAAATCAGGGTACATATGCGCTACATGGGACATCCCTTGTTCAATGACGAAAAATACGGCGGGACACAGATCAAAAAAGGGACGCCACATCGTCGCTTCAAGCAATTCGTCAAAAACGCCATGGACGTGCTGCCCCGTCATGCTTTGCATGCTAAGTCGCTAGAGTTCGATCATCCCGTGACGGGCGAGCGCATGTATTTTGAGTCAGATTTACCCGAAGATATGACCAATTGCCTAGACAAGTGGCGCAACTACGTCAAACATCAAAAGGAGTTGATGCGGAAAGGTTGATTCAGGCTTTTACGAGGTGGATTTAAATGCTATAAACACAGATCAAAATCTTAAAATTGATTCTAAAATGAACAAAAAATTGATTGGCGTACTCCTTTTACTCATTTCGATTATCCCAAATCTCATCATCGCACAAACTACAAAATACAATCAAAATAGAATTGCCTGTAGTGCAGATGGTAATGCGCAGCCAGATTTAGCATATACAGGAAAATACAACTATGCAGATCCAGATGATTGGGGAGCTACTCCTGCTGCCCTAGCAATGTTAGCCAAAATGGACTTGCAGGATAAACTGGTACATTATTCTTACAACAACTTTATGCCTTCTCCTCCACATACAACTGTACGAAACTATATGAAAGAAGGTGTGGACGGCGCCATTTCAAGATGGGATTTCAATAAAAAAATATTTTTTGATGTTGGCGAAAAACAAAAAAAAGCCATAAAACATCTCAAAAAAGAATTAGAAAAATCGACAGCAGAAAATCCTTTGTTTTTCATCAATATGGGACCCTCAGAATTTCTTTATCAGTCCGTAAAGTTAGTAGTTGAAGGCAAAAAAGCGGAGGCATTGTCTCATGTTTATATTATTTCTCATAGTAATTACAACGATAATCACCTAAGAAGACCTGACCACCACACCATCAATGACGTGATTACCCTTAGTGGAAATAGATTACATTTTGAACGAATCAAAGATCAAAATAACAAGAAAAATCCTGACAAAGGATGGAGTTCTCTGCATGACTGGAGTGTTTGGGATTGGTTGAAAAATCATGAAGATCCCGATATTGCTTGGATATGGAAAAGCATGAAAAAGCACAAAGAAAAAAGAGCAGATATTTCTGATGCTGGCATGGTTTACTATTTGCTTACAGGCGATGAAGACGGAAATCCCTCTAAATTCAAAGCCTTCTTAGGTAGCGAAATTTAAGCCCCTATGAAACAATAACTACCTCCGTTCAAACTTGCTGTTTCAAGTTAATGCAAGCCATCCGCTATAAGCCAGACGGTCTCGAATACCAAGGTCATCTTTTTTCTGCCATCACGATATACTGATATTGCAGAGAAGTATCATCGGTATGAATAACTTTGAAACCTGCTTGTTTGAGTTCTTCTTCGACGCGATAGAGCGGAATCCTAGAAGGGTAGGGAGGACCAACCGAGGTTTGCTTTTTCTTGAAATCGTTGATTAGAATCCTACCTTTATCAACGAGTCCACGGTTCACTTTTTTGAGATAATCCACGCGATCATCTAAATACATATAGGTATTGACCATGATCACTGCATCTACTTCAGCAGCTTTCAAGCTTGGACTACTTGGAGAAACCAATCTAAATTCGATTTTTTCTTCGAGCGGAGCGGGTGTGTTTTTGTCTAAATAAGCCTCCACATCCTCACTGATATCTATTGCGATGACTTTGCTAGACTTTTCTGCTAAGCGAAAGGTAAAAAAACCATAACCTGCGCCAATGTCAGCGACCGTTTTATCCGATAAATTCCCCAATAATCGCAAAACAATTTCTGGTTTCTGCCAAAGAAATCGCTGGGTATCAGCATAAGGATCTGAGGCATCTGGCTGATTCACATCGGAGGTGCTAGATGACTGTTGGCTGCCTCCGCAAGCTACAGCACACAGTACAAAAAAGGCAAAAAAGCTAAAATATAGTTTTCTCATTGTTGGTGAACATCGTTTTTTGAGCGTACAAAGTTAAGACTTTGAAAAGTTCAAGCAAAAATAGTTGCAGCTACTAACTCAAAGTCTCATTGCTCCAACTCAAAATAAGCCTCTGATCACGTCCTCTTCCGTGATACCTTCCGCTTCTGCTTTGTAGTTACGCACAATTCGATGGCGTAGTACATAGTTGGCAATCGCCTGCACATCTTCAATATCAGGAGAATACTTTCCGTTGATAGCAGCGTGGCATTTTGCCCCCAAAACGAGATATTGCGAAGCACGCGGACCCGCACCCCAAGAAATATAATCATTCACTTCCTTGGTAGCTTTTGCAGTATTGGGTCGGGTTTTAGTCGCCAAAGCTACGGCATATTCTAGTACATTATCCGCAATGGGAATCTTGCGAATCAATTGCTGAAAGAACAATATTTCATTACCCGATAGTACGTGATTTAGATCGTACTTGATGACCTTAGTCGTTGCTTTCACGACCGCAATTTCCTCTTCGTAGCTCGGATAGTCCAACGGAATATTAAACATGAAGCGGTCGAGTTGTGCTTCTGGTAACGGATACGTTCCTTCCTGCTCGATGGGGTTTTGCGTGGCCAACACGAAGAAAGGCGTCGGTAATAAATGGCGTACTCCACTGACCGTCACGGAGCGCTCTTGCATCGCTTCTAGCAAAGCAGCTTGCGTTTTAGGCGGCGTACGGTTGATTTCATCCGCCAGTACAATATTGGAAAACAGTGGACCTTGATTGAACTGAAAGTGACGATCTTCGTCTAATACTTCTGATCCCGTAATGTCGGAAGGCATCAAATCTGGTGTGAATTGGATACGTTTGAACTCCAAATCGAGTACTTCCGAAATGGTGCTAACCAAAAGCGTCTTTGCCAAACCAGGTACGCCGACCAAAAGACTGTGTCCGTTGCTGAATAGAGAAATAATGACCGCTTTTACCACTTCTTCCTGTCCGACAATCACTTTAGCGATTTCTTTTCTGAGCGTAGTGTAAGCTTGGGCTAATCCATCTACTGCTTCTACATCTGTTTTGTAATTCATAGATTGTGTTTGAACTGCCTATACATGTTTTGACCTAAGCAGTTGGCTATTGTTTAAGGACTAAAAGATCGGTCTTGAAGAGCGTACATTTGGATTAAGTTTTCTGTGTTGCGTATTCGAGGTACTGAGCAAAACAACCTTTGATACTTGAAGAACACTTATTGCATTGCTTTAAAGAACCGCGAATATAGGTTTTTGTTACAAATAGATTTCTAATGAGTTGTAAAGATTAAGCTTTTTTATAAGGTTTATGGTGATAATATTTTGGATAAGTATCTATTCTAAGGTGCAGCCAAGGTACACCTAGTCCATGCGTACTTAACCAAATGGGCTGACCCCCGATATGATCTTCATAAGTGATACCAACTTGTTTCCAAAACTCATCCACTTGGGAGTCAGGCGCATGGCGAACAAAACTAGCGAGATGGGCGTAGCAGCTATTTTCACCCATCTTTTTGGGAACAATAAGCTGAGCATCTCCACGCAGGTTGGAGAAGACTCGTATCTTTCCTGCTCCTTCAAGATGCTTTTGAAAGGCAGATGGATTTGCTTTGATGCGTGGAAGGTGGCTACTTTGTACTAAGACAAATTCAAAGTTGGAGTCGAGTTGCGGGAGCGTAATAGCTGGTGTTTCCCAAAAAAAGCCCTCGTAGGCACTATTTTGTAGTAGTTCGTTGAAAAATTGCCTAAATTTAGGGATTTGTTGTAAAGACTGTGCGAAAGAACGAAAACTAAGCACATCATTTGTGACTTGGATTCGATACTTTATTGTTTTTGCGTCGATTTGTTGGCTGGTGTACTTCCACATGTATTTGTGTTTTTGAATGATTTGATGTGTACTGCCTAAGAAAAAATTACTCGTTCATCTGATCCAATACCTCTACACTCCAAGCTTGGGGTTTATCATTGAAAAGTTGCTTTGTTTTTTGCCAAGTCGTTTTGAAAAAATCGGAATGGCGATAGCGATTAAGTGCCTCTTCACTTTCCCAATAGCTGTAGGTGAAGAGTATATTTTCAGGTGTCTTCGCGCGCCATAATTCCAAGTGGCGGCAACCTTCAAAGGCACGAATTTGATCCTTGCTTGCTTCATAAACAGATAAAAACGCAGGAATTTTATCGTTGTGAAAGCTCAATTTGACAATTCTTTTTATCATAAGTTTATATATTGATTTTCCATCACAAAAGGTTGTTGTTTCTTTGGTTGAAGCTTACAAGTAGGTGGATTTAAATAAGCGTCTCAATTTGAGCGAGCTATTTTTGAGCTAGAAGTGCTTCAAAATCGTTGCATACCGTAGCTACGGAACTATTTTTAAGTGCTTTTAGCTAAATTCAACTGAATTTACCGCAAAGCGGATGGGATGCAGAGCCGTTCAAAAGTGTCGATTATTTGAGTCCACTTACTTATCATGTACGGAATATGCTTGACTTCATACCTTCGTAACTAATTGAATATGAATAAAAAACAAAAAAATAAAGTTTCTTTCTTTGATACAAGAAGAAAAATGCGAAATTTGCATCTCTTTACTTGAAATTAGTACATAATTTGGGTAATTATGTTGTCGGGAGAAGGTGTAAACGAATTGCGCTAACTCCTGATACCGAAGCATATTATGAGAAAACTTTTCTATTAATTTGTCTTCAATTATTGGTTCAGCTAATTTTGATTCTGATGTCATTTGCAATAATGACAAACATAACATTATTGAGTGAACCCAGAGTAATATTGATTCATAACTAATTATAAACCTGTCGTCAGTATGAGGAAAGCCGACTTGGTAGCAGCAATCTCGGAAAAAACGGGTGTTCAGAAGGTGGATGTCTTAGTCACGCTCGAAGCACTATTCACAGAGGTTAAAGATTCTTTAGCTAGTGGAGAAAATGTCTACGTGAGAGGATTCGGGAGTTTTATCATTAAAAAAAGAGCGAAGAAAATAGGAAGGCACATCAAAGAAAATAAAGCCATCGAAATTCCAGAACACTACATTCCAGCATTCAAGCCTGCTAAGGTGTTCGTTGAGCAAGTGAAGGAAAACGTGCATGAACTTCCCGAGAAAGGAGACAAATAAGGTATTCGTGTTGCGCAGTTAGCTTTCGGCAATTGGCTCGCACTGAGTGTTTCTTGAATTCATGGCGTTTTGAAATAGCAAAAAATGCTACAGTCACAGTTCAAAAATTAATTGGCGGCTAAAAGGTAATTGAAATGTAAAATAGTAAGTTACATCTTAATGCTATACCATATTTCTTAGAAGTTTAGTTATGAATCGCTTACAGTGGATTGTTGTAGTGTCATCCTTGCTCCTTTTTGTACTGCTCTATTTTGTATTTGATACAAAAACCGATGAGCAACAACAGATAGAAGAAACTCGTTTTCAATCTTTGCAAAGTACGGATGTGAGTATATTGATCAGAGATGCGCGAGCCGCATTGGAGGTCGAGCAATTGAATGCTGTCCGAATCTTAGAGCAAGAAATCGAGATTTCGGAAAATGATTCCACTAAAGTGGACGCCTACAAAGAATTGTCGGGACTTTGGTATCGCTTGGATAATGCTGCGATTGCGGGGCATTATGCAGAAGAAATTGCCAAAGTAGAAGATACAGAACAGGCTTGGTCTATTACTGGTACAACTTATGCCATATGTGTGCAAAGAGCCGATACGGATAAGGTCAAGCAGTTTTGCACCGACAAGGCTTTCCAAGCCTTTGAAAGTGCGACTTCTATCAATCCTGACAACGTTCAGCACAAAGTCAACTTAGCTTTAGTGTACTTAGAAACCCAAAATCCTATGGCTGGCATTCAAATGCTGCGAAATTTGAACCAGCAGTACCCCAAAAATGTATTAGTATTGATGACTTTGGGTCGACAGGCTATGCGAACCAACCAATTGGAACGAGCAAGCGAAAGATTCACCAAAGTACTCGAAATTGATTCGGACAATAAAGAAGCTGCTTGTGCATTAGCGGAGATTTATAGTAAGCTCCAAAGACAGCTAGAAGCGAAGCAGTATATCAATATATGTGAACAATAATATTTTTTAACTTAAAAGTCAGCAGCATATGCCGTGTGGAAAAAAGCGTAAAAGACATAAAATTTCTACTCACAAGAGAAAAAAGCGTCTTCGCAAAAATAGACATAAGAAAAAGAACAGATAATTACTGACTGTTGGTTTTTTCAACATTTTCAGTATACTATTAAATAAGACAAGATGAGCAAAAAAGTTTGCTCATCTTGCTGCACTGAGACAAAAATCAAAGTAATTGCTAGTCAATCTAGTGGTTCTGATAATTTTGTTTCACGTGGGACATGCAAACAAATTAGATTAGATAATTGAGGTAAATTACAAACCGGTTTGTAGATTTTGAATAGCAAAAAAATCATTTTCAAAAGACCCTGCTTTAGGTATTTCCCAAGTCGAGACGACAATAGAAAATGGTATATCACTCAGCTTAATCCCAAGTACTCTGAGAAACATATAACTGATGTGTTTCAAAACGTTATCCCAAATTGAGGCGAATCATTGTGTCACCAATTACCACAGTACTCCAATCACATCAGTATTTTTTCTAGATTACACACCTGCGTCTCCACCCCTTTTTTGATACCGGTTTTTATATTTATGGGTTTTCAGCTTCCGTATACAAACGAATTCGTAATTAATTTTGACTTGACGGGTAGATATGAGATATGACCTCCCAAGGAATGAAAAAGTCGAATTATAATTTTCCATCGTGTAATCATAAACCGATTTCACTGTGAAAACAACTTGATACCCATCTCCTTACCTTTATTACAGGAAAACATAGATAAGGCTAACACAAATAACAGCATCCGTAATGGATACGTACATCTACTTATCGACTCGCGAAGGGGAATACGTACGCGTCAAGTATTTTCTTTTGTGAAAGATAATGTTCAGTAACAAGGTTTTCAGCCTTCTGAAGTACGCCTACCTATCTTCCAATCTTTTAGTTTCCTTTCGAGGAATACTGCATGCCCATACACTAAAACCATACATTGTGGAAAAGGAATTAATTATCAAATCCACCAGTAGTGAGGTAGAAATTGCCTTATTAGAGAAAGGAAAACTGGTAGAATTGCATAGTCAAGAAAAAAATATGCAATTCAATGTGGGCGATATTTTTCTGGGAAGAATCAAACGCCTAATGCCTGGTTTGAACGCAGCTTTCGTGGAAATTGGGCACAACAAAGATGCGTTTTTGCACTATACCGATCTCAGCCCTAAGCTCAAATCCGTTGCTAAATTCACGAAGGATTCTATAACGGGCAAGCTTAAAACACATCGCTTAGACAATTTCAAAATTGAGCCAGAAATCATCAAAACGGGTCGTATTGATCAAGTTTTGGATAAAAAGCAGCCGCTACTGGTGCAAATCCTGAAAGAACCAATTGGTACTAAAGGACCGCGTTTGAGTTGCGAATTGACCATTCCAGGGCGATTCTTAGTGCTATCGCCTTTTACGGATGTGGTAGCAGTATCCAAGAAAATTAAAAACTCTGAGGAGCGAAAACGGCTTCGAAAAATCGTCGAAAGTATCAAGCCTAAGAACTTTGGGGTCATCGTTCGGACAGCAGCGGAAGGTAAAAATACCGCCGAAATGCACGAAGAGCTATCCCGAATGATGAGTAATTGGGAGCAAATCCACGGACAATTATCAAAGGCGCGACCACCCAAAAAATTGCTGAGCGAACTGGATAAAACCACTAGTATGCTGCGGGATTTGGTCACTAAATCCTTCAACAGAATTGTGGTCAATGATAAGGAACTGTATGCTAGTATTAGGAGTTACCTCAACTCTTTCGCACCCGATCAGAGCAAAATCGTGCAACTGCATCGTTCTAATCGCTCTGTTTTTGATTCCAATGGCGTAACGCGCCAAATCAAATCTTCTTTCGGCAAAACGCCTACCATGTCCAGCGGTGCCTACATCGTCATCGAACACACCGAGGCTATGCACGTCATAGATGTGAACAGTGGACACAAAATGACCAGCAAAAATCAAGAAGATGCGGTATTGGCAGTGAATTTAGAAGCAGCGGAAGAGATTGCACGGCAATTGCGTCTGCGTGATATAGGTGGAATTATCATTGTGGATTTCATTGACATGCGCAATTCTGACAACAAAAAGGCTTTGCAACGAGCGATGAAGCAGTTCATGGCGAAAGATCGAGCGCAACATACGATTTTGGCTTTGAGTAAGTTTGGACTCATGCAGATTACACGCCAGCGCGTGCGTCCCGAAATCAAAATCAACACAAATGAAGTTTGTCCGACCTGTCGAGGTTCAGGAAAAATCAATGCTTCCATTTTGCTAACGGACGAAATTGAGCGCGATTTGAATCTGATTATGCAATCTCGCCCGAGGGTAAAAATCTACCTACATGCGCACCCTTACGTAGAAGCTTACCTCAAAAAGGGTTTTATCAATAAGCCCATACGATGGTATATGGAACACCAAAAGTGGATTCGTATCATTCCCAACAACGATTTTCATTTGATGGAGTATAAATTCTTTGATGAGAATGAGGACGAAATCAGGATGAAAGAAGGCGCAACGGTTACGGACAACCACAATTAGCGCGACAAGCTTCGAATAGGAAAAGTAATAGAAAAATTAAGTATCGGATGCGGAATAGGCGTTCGATACTTATTTTTGTTAAGTCCGTAGTCTTTTTCTGTACTGCTTGTTTCATGGTCACTCTTTTATTAGATTCGCGCTTGCGAAGGACATTCCTAAATCAATTTCCACGCCCTCTACAGCTTCTAAAATATCGGGCGTTGCCTTTGTTTCCCACAAATATACGTTTTCCAACCCATTCATTTTCACTAGTGTTTTTGCTACCTCATCGCTTACTTTTGTGTGGTGTAAATTTAATGTGGCTAGGTGTTGAAGTGCCTCTAAGTATGCAACACCTTCGTCTCCAATAGGATTATTTTCTAGTCGAAGCCGCGTTAGATTGACCAGTTGACTAATGTTTGCTAGTTGGGCGTCTTCCAAAGCTGTGTTGGCAAGATTAAGCCAAGTGATCTGTTCTTTCGCTTCTAATAAAACGGATAAATCGGGATTGGTTTGCTGAAAAGATACTTCTAGCAGATTGCTTCCTGCTGCCAGCGGCGCTACTTTGAAACCAGCAGCCTCTATCTTTTTGATCGCTTGTTCAGCAGCAGCAGCTACCTTTACCTTTTCGTAATAAGGACGCTCCGAAACATCTAAGTCATACGCATTGAGCAAAATCGCCGCTATGCTCTTTGGAATTTCCTTTTCTGCCACTCTTTCTTCAAAAGAAGCCCCTTCTTCTAGCCACCATTCTAGCAATTTAATTTCCTGAAAAGTCATAGGTTCTCCTTTGAGCGGCATATATTTCGCATGACTCGGTAGTAGGGTAACACGTCTAAATAGTTCACTTTCACTAGCATTACCCGACACAAAAACAGCACCGTGATCGCCGCCCGCCGACATTTTTTCAGGACTTGCCATGTTCAATGCCCCACGTTGCACTTCATCATTGTGGCATTGCATACATTTGGTCTCGAAAACAGGTTCAATCAAATCTGCATAGATATAAGTCGAATCGACGGATTTGTTGATACTGGTACTCGCTACGATTTCTGCCTCTTCCCCCAGCATTGCTTTCATCGCAGGTGGCGCATTTTCTATTAAATAATCTGAGCCGTGCGTCATATTACCGCCCAAATGCCCTACAATTCCGAGCAGTGCGATGACGCCAATATTCATCATTTGATGACCAACTTTACTGACTTTTACCCGATCACTTTTTGCTAGGTACACCATAAAAGAAAGTACAGTCAGTCCGATACCCAACCAACGATGCCAGAATAAGCTACTGGCTTCGTAGCCGCCCTCGTTGGCGAGTAGCCAACCCAAAAAAGCAGCAGAAAAGGCACTGACTCCTCCCATGAGCCAAGCAAAAGCCACAAAAGAACGAGCCTTTTCGGAACGATAACACCATTCTGTCAGGATACCTAGTATGAGAAACCCGATAGGTAGGTGAACTACCAAAGGGTGAAATCGTCCAATGAAAGTATCTAGCAGTATCATACTACGGTTTTGTTTGTCCTAGATTTTAAAAAGTTGGTATTTTTCTGAATTGCTGACAAGTTTATTCGCTTGTTATCCAAAAGGGATATCTAAATTGCTGATTTTCATATAGGCGTGTACAAAGTTTTGAGCAATACTCGGAACAAGTCTGAGAAAGCTCGTGGGATCGCGCAACAAGTATGCTTAAAGGATTTTTATGGACGGAAACACAAATTTCAACTTATTTTTTGGAGAAAAATAAGTTGAAATTTGTGTTTCCGTCCGAAGAGGTCTACTGAGCATACTTGTTGCTTAATTGTCTTGCATTGACTCAGACTGTTTTCAAGTAAAAAGTTAACAAAAATGAGACTTTATACAATCTTAAATAAAAACTAGCAATTGTGGTACTAAAGTATCAGCCATTTTTGCGATTCAGATAAACCTATCGAGTTACTGCATACAAATTACTGTAAATTCTGAATAATATCAAATAGTAATGTGGAAGTGGGCGGAATAAGCAGTTTTTAGTTGGTCGTTCTGATGATTTGTGATACAAAAACCTTTATTTGTACTAGCTGCGAGTACGAGTAATTGTCTCAGTTTGACGATCAGTATGTGTCGATAACCTGCTATGTCACTGCCACTCGGCTGATAATTCTCGAAAAAATGCCTGGGAAAAATCGTTTTAAGTAGATGCCAAGTGTTTCGGTGCGACCAATAATGACTTCTCTTTTTTCCTGCACGATGGCGTTTACAGCTTTTTTGGCGAATTGCTCGGGTGAGAGTCCCTGTGCCGTTTTGGCATCGGTAGTACCTTGCTTCTGCCCGTCGGCAGTTAAGGCATTTTTAGAAACATCGGTGTGGATATAACCTGGACAAACGATGGTGACTTTGATACCTTCTTGGACAGTTTCAGCTCTCAAGGAGTCAAAAAATCCATGCAAGGCGTGTTTGGAAGCGGCGTAAGTAGAACGTAAGGGTGAACCAAATTTTCCAACCAAGCTACTCATCGCTACGATCTGTCCCGAACCACGTTCCAGCATGTTGGGTAGTACGGCTTTAGTGAGGGCAATTGCACCAAAATAGTTGATTTCCATGATACGGCGATCTACTTCTAGGCTCGTATTTTTGACCAAACCCCTTTGCGAGACCCCCGCATTATTGATTAGAATATCAACACTACCTGTTTTTGCCAATAAAGTTGTAGTCACCTCTTTAAATGACGTTTGCTCCGCTACATCCAATACTTGGATTTCTACTTTCACCGCTGGATTACAATTGGCTTTCACGCGCTCCAATTCTGCTAGTTTTCTGCTAGACAAAATTAGGTTTGCGCCACGTTTTGCAAATTCGTAGCTCATGGCTTCTCCTAAGCCCGAAGATGCTCCTGTAATCCAAACCCACTTTCCTTTTACGTTCATGTGTTTTAATGATTGATCTGCAAGTTTATTGAAAAAAGAGGGGGCTAGCTAAGAGCATGTTTGGAACACTATCTTCCTGTAAAACAATATTTTACGAACCTGACTTTGAAAATAATCGCTCGTTTATACCAATAAAGTCGCTATTATTTTCTTCGCCAGAACCGCAAACTATTGATTTACAGTTCAATTCTG
>JBCDKV010000028.1:0-15686 GCA_038746215.1 Bacteroidota bacterium
CTGCATTGTCGGTTGCATTGTTGACCAGCGAAATTGATTCTGATGTTGAAACGGTGCTAGCGGAAGGCTCATTTGAGTTGGAGCTATTCCCAAATCCAGTAAGTGAGCAATTGCGTACGACGCTGAATTTGAAGACGCCTTCTAGTTATTTAACGTACCAAATATCGGATGTCAGTGGAAAATTGTTGTTCGAGCACCGTGAAGATAGTGCTGTGCAAACCGATCAAGCTACCTTTGATGTGACACGTTTGCCACAAGGACAATACTTCCTAAAAGTTATCACGGAACAAGGTTTTACCACGAAGCCTTTTGTGGTGCAGTAAACGACTGAACGGTAATGATGTTGTTTCTGGTAATTGTTGGAAAAAATTATCAAAAACAACATCATTGCTGCTTGAAAAGACTTTTAAAAAAGGATGCTAAGCAAATGGATATAATTTTCCAAGCATCCTTTATTTTTTCTGCGTCACTTGATACTTTCTGGTCGCTAATTGAGTAAGTATCGCACCAGCACGCTCCATCGCATCTTCCACGTTTGCTGCTTGCTCTATAACCGAAAAAACTTGCTGAATCCCAAGTACGGCTTGTTGTTCTTCTGATAGTTCATGCTGCCCAACAAATAAAAAAAGTGGTTTTTGGTATTGCTTTGCCAAAGCTGCTACACCGCTCACTACTTTGCCCTCCAGGGTTTGTGTATCCAGCTTACCTTCTCCACTGATTACCACATCTGCGGTTTTCAATTTTTCTTCAAAACGACTAATGGCTAAAATGGTATCGATCCCACTTTTGATCTTGGCGTTCAAAAGTCCAAAGAGTCCACCCGCGATGCCGCCTGCTGCGCCACTTCCCGCAACCGTTTGGATGTCGATATGGAATTGTGCTTGTATAACTTGGGCAAAATGCTGTAATCCTCTATCTAGCACTACGATTGCTTTTTCATCCGCTCCTTTCTGGGCTGCGTAGATGTGACTCGCTCCATTTTCGCCGTAAAAAGGATTTTGGACATCGCATAAACAGTTGAATTCAATAGCTGATAGTGGAAAGCGGAGCTGCGTGTGGTCTATCGTGTGAATATGGTTGAGATTTGCTCCGATGGGTTTTAGTGCTTTGCCATTTTTATCCAAAAATTGAATCCCCAAAGCTTGCGCAATTCCCATGCCAGCGTCATTAGTCGCACTGCCGCCCAAAAACAGAAAGATGTTCGTTGCGCCTCTCTGTATGGCATCCAAGATTATTTGTCCAGTACCGTAAGTACTGGTTTGCAGCGGATTGCGCTCGGCGGCTTTTAGCAACACCAAACCAGAGGCGGCTGCCAGTTCAATGAATGCACTTTTGTCGGAAAGATAGTAATAGCATGGAATGGATCGTCCGAGCGGATCGTCCACACTAATGTCTATACGCTGTACTTCCAAAAAATGGCTCAAAATAGCTACGGAACCATCCCCACCATCCGCCAAAGGGTGGAGGATGCAGTCGATACTAGCATCGTGTTGTTTGATACCCTTTTCTATGGCTTGTGCCACTGCCAAAGCAGATAGTGAACCTTTGAATTTATCGGGTGCGATCAGTACTTTCATAAGTTTGGATTTCATACTTCATCAGGCTAAGAATTAAACTTTTATAGGGCGTCTTTTGCTTTTAGCTTTTTGCCTCCCGTCCGCGTTGCGGTTCATTCGCTTGAATGTTCTGCCACCCATCCACTAGCGTGGTTCTCTCAATTAAAAGTCCACTGGACTTTTACCCTACGGGATCGTTCGTTCACCCTTTGGGATCGCTCATTCATGCAAGCGGGTCTCTCCATTGAAAAGATACTTAATCTTTTCTGCAAGCACCATTGCGAGAATATCACCTCCTCGTCTTGGTAGCTAAGGCTATCAGACTGCGTACTTCTTCGTTCAGAAACAAAATACACGCCTCTAAATTATCTACTTCTCAACCTGATGAAGTATAGTGCCTAATTGCTGTTTTACGGAACTGAACCATTCGTCTTTCAGGATACTCATTACAATACCGTCAGCACGTCCACTGCCATCCAAAGCAGGAAAAATATTGCGTAAAATGCCTTCTGCTTGACAACCAACACTTTTTAGGGCAGCAACACTCACCACATTATCTTTGTATGCGCCAAAGCCTATCCTTTCTACGCCAAGCTGCTCAAAAGCAAACTGAAAAAGCAGGAATTTGCAATGCTTATTCAAGCCCGTTCCTCGGAAATCTTTACCGTACCAAGTATGCCCTAATTTGATGGTTTGGAGTTCTTTAGAAAATTCATAGAAGCGCGTAGTGCCAGTGTATTTTTGTTGGAGCTTATCAAAAACGACAAAAGGATATTCCTTTCCTAATGCTCTGTTTTGAAGTGCGTTTTTGAAGTAGGCGGTTAAGTTTTTTCTTCCATTTCCTTTTTCTAAAAAGTAAGTCCAAATGGCTGGGTCTTCGGAAAGTTCCACTAAGTGTTCCAAATGCTTCATCTGCATCGGAAGGAGTTGTACGCGCTCATTTTCTAATTGGTAGATGGACTGAAAATTAAAATCTCGCATCATTGACTTAACTTGTTGTAAGCAGACTTAGCAGCACCTAAAAGAATGGCTTTTTCTTGTAAAACAGAAGGTGCGACTTGAATTCCATTTGATTTAAAAAGGGTATTCAGTGTAGCTCCAAAATGCGACCAAGCCTTCGCAATATTTCCTCCAATGACGATGGCTTCTGCTTGAAAATTTTGGGCGTAGGGCAGTAAAAATTCATGCAAAGATCGGGCGAACGTTTGGAAGATTGCTTTAGTAATTTCAGCATCTCCATTTTCCAAAAGTTCTTTCACGCCTTTCACTTCCAATGCGTATTTGTTCTTGGCTCGCTTTACAAACCATCTGGTAGAAAAGTAATCATCTGCGATGCTGTCCTTAAAGTTTTGATGGTATAATTCGCCTCCTTCGGGAACGCTTGCGCCTGTTTTTATAGCTTGATGATTGCTGATAAAAGTCGCGCCCAATCCTGTTCCTAAAGTAATCGCAATACTTCGTTGCACATTTTTGCTTTGCCCAAAATAACTTTCTCCAATGCCAAAAGCAGCTGCGTCGTTTTCAAAATGAATTTCCACAACTCGACCTAATCTTTCCTGAATTGCTACTTTGAAGTTAGTACCTACTAAACTGCCAAATTTCCCTTCTGGATGTTGTTCAAAAATGCCCTTTTCGTAGTCAAAAGGACCTGGCATCGCAATGGCAATTTTCTCTACCTCTTTATCGCGAACATTTTGTGCTAGATTATTGCACCAAGTTGTTAAGATCGTTTCCTGATCCACAAAGCCATCAATATGGCTTTGGAGAATTTTATCGTCTGCTACCTGCCATTTTGTAGCATCAATAACGGTTGAACTAATATGACTGCCGCCAATATCGGCTGCTAGTATGAGATGGCTCATGTGTAGTAAAAATAAATGAATAACGAATCTTGAATACTGAATAAGGAATTTTACTAATAGGACGTATTCTACTTCGACCTTCAATATTCCTTGTTCGATATTCGATATTCAAAAACGAATCTTTGATCTCGAACACTGAATACCGAAGTTTACCAATAGGATGTATTCTACTTCGATATTCAATATTCCTTGTTCGATATTCGATATTCAAAAACGAATCTTTGATCTTGAACGCTGAATACCGAAGTTTACCAATAGGACGTATTCTACTTCGACATTCAATATTCCTTGTTCGATATTCGATATTCAAAAACGAATCTTGAATCTCGAACACTGAATACCGAAGTTTACCAATAGGATGTATTCTACTTCGATATTCAATATTCCTTGTTCGATATTCGATATTCAAAAGCAGTTCTACTGCCTAAATAATCTTCGGAATACTAACGCTAAATACAACAATCAAAATGAAAAATCCGATTAAAACAACCGTTTTAGTCGTATCAAACTCCCACTTGAAATCCAAGACCTGCTTTGCTTTCTCCACATCTTCTTTTCCAAAAAATAGGCTGCTCAAATAGCCAATCGTGATCGTAACGACTGCCCCAATCGCATTCCACCAAAACCAAAATACTTCTGGTACATACAGCCATAAATAGACATTGACGGCGACTCCTGCTAGTAATCCAATGTTCGCGCCTAGCGCATTTACTCTTTTGATGGCAATGGCAGCAATAAAGGTCGCTAAAATTGGTCCATAAAATACAGAGCCTACTTTATTGATCGCTTCGATAACGGTCTTGGCAATGTCGCCCGTGAAGAAGGCCAATACAATACAAACGACACCCCAAAACAAAGCCGCATAGCGAGAATAAGTAACATATTGATCGTCTGGCAGTGTTTTGTTACGGTTGAAAAAATCTTCTACGCTTGCCGCACTTAGGGAATTGATCGCAGAACTCAAGGAAGACATCGCTGCTGAAAGAATGGCGACCAATAAAATTCCAATGACACCGTGTGGCAAGTATTGCCGAATGAACAGCGGAATCATCAAATCGGGTTTATCGGCTGGAATCATCGCTTGAAAATCAGGCTGTGTCAGTACCATTGTACCGATGACTAGCCCCATTAAACAGTAGACTAAGGTAATCGGAAAACGCATCAAACCATTGAAAAGTAAGGTTTGGCGAACTGTTCCCATGCTTTGTGCAGAAAATAGACGTTGCACTTGGCTTTGGTCGGTACCGTAGTAAGAAGTATATAGAAATAAACCACCAATCAGCATCGGCCAAAAGCCAAAATCATCGCCTTCTTGTAAACCCATCGAAGAAAAATCAACTGCTTTCAAGCGTTCGGGATCAACTTGTGCGGTAAAGCTGCTCCAACCACCCAATTGATTCAAACCCACTACGAAACAAATTACAATGCCGAGCATCAAAATACCCATTTGTATCATATCGCCATAAACGACGGCTTTCATACCTCCTTGATAGGAATAAATCAGCGTCACGACACCAATAATCAAGATGGTTTGCCACATGGGAATATTCATCACATTCGTCAAAATCAAGGCAACGGTGTAGACCATGACGCTCGTCCCAAAGGCTCGGCTTACTTGAAACACCCCACTCAATAGTACTCTAGTGGAAGTCCCAAATCGCTTTTCCAAAAAGGCGTAAACACTCACCACTCCTGCTTTGTACATCGGCGGAATGAGGAAAACCATTAAGAACAACATCGCTAGCGGCACGGCAAATTCGTAGGTCAACCACTTCATGCCGCCACCTTGTTTCAAGCCAACAAAAGCAGGTGCAGAAATGAAACTGATGGCAGACAATTGAGTCGCAATGGTACTCAATGAGAGCGGAAACCACCCAAAACTTTTGCCACCAAGAAAGTAGTCTTTACCTGATTTGTTGTCTTTGAATAATCGCCCGATGAAGAGGAATCCAATGATGTAAACAAGTATGACGATGTAGTCGATGTAGTTCATAAAGTTTGTTTTTCGTTTTAGCAGATTCACTTTAATCTTCAAACAGTACTTCTGCTTTCAAATCATGCTGCACTATATTTGTAGCGTGATTATTGGGTTTTAGTCCTTTAGTGGTAATCATTGTAAGGTGTAGAGCTTTAGTGGTTTTTGTTTCTGCCCTAAACACTTCTATTTTTTGAAGCAGCTTTTCCGCGTAAGCTTTGGTAATGGTATAGGGGGTCATAGAAAATTTCATTTCACACAAATTGATGACATGATCTCTTCGGTCGATAACCAGATCAATTTGTGCGCCTCCTGTTTTTTGTTTGCTTTTCCAACTAGAGTTATAGGTGAGGATACCCGAAATTCCTAATGCTTGTTTAATTTGCTGCACGTGGTATAAGCAAACTTGCTCGAAAGCGTAGCCACTCCAAGCACGATGTGCTGGTAAATCAATTGCCTTAATCCAGTTATCTTCATCCAAGGGATTTGATTTTTCTATAAACTTGATATAGAATAAACTATAAAAGTCAATCAATTGATAAAGACTGTTGCGTTTTTGCTTTTTGAAAGGTGCATATTTCCGAATGAAACCACTCTGTTCTAGTTCCTCTAAAAGCCTAGTGAGCAGTCCGTTGTCTGGCATTTTAGTGCGTTCCAAAATTTCTTTTCTAGTCAGACCCTTAGATTTACTTGCAATAGCTCTGACGATGGTAATATGGCGTTCGGAACTTTTAAACAAAGCCCTGTACAAATTATCAAACTCAGTCCTCAATATGCCATCTCTAGAGAAGCAAATTCGCTCTATATTTTGAGTAGTACTCTGCCCGCTCCTCACTTCTTCTAAGTAGTAGGGGATTCCTCCCATTACCATGTAGAGTTGCAAAATTTGATAGCGATCAATAGCTGGATTCTTTAATCGCAGTAACTGCTCTGCCTCTTTTAGCTTAAATGGTTCTACTCTTATTCTTTCTGTCACTCGATTGTGGAGTCCTCCTCGATTATTGATTAGTTCATTAATCATCCAAGAAGCCGCCGAACCACATACGATTAAAATAATATCATTTCTGGCAGACGCCCAACTATTCCAAAAATGTTCTAGCGATTGTACAAAATCCGATTTTTGATTATCGAACCACGGCAACTCATCCAAAAAGACGACTTTTTTAGGGGTATCAAGTGTTTCTAGATACTTTATCAAAAGTTGAAATGCAAAAAACCAGTTTTTAGGAATAGGTTTCCCCATCAAGCTTTCGTCGTAGGTGTGTAGGGCGGCTGTGAAATTGAGTAGTTGCTGCTGCTTATCTACATTAGCAATTGCCGTCGCTTGAAAAGCAAATTGATTGTCAAAGACCTTTCTAATCAGCATAGTTTTGCCAACTCGCCTCCTGCCGTATACCGCCACAAATTCTGAACGATAACTATTTTTTAGTTCCTCTAAGCTCGCTTGTTCTTGTTTTCTACCAATGAAATGTTGCATATTATTTGTCGGTAACTCAGAAATAAATAGTACTTACCGACAAAAATACAATTATTTTTTGTCGGTAAGTTGTTTTAGAATAGACTTACCGACAAAAAAAATACTTATGCGTACTGAAACAAATCTTCTAAGGTCACCACATTTTGTATCACATCCAAATGCGCATTTGCATTTTTTAGTCCGTAGGTGGTAATCAGGGTGGTCAAGATAGATTTTTTAGTCTGTTGGATAGCAGCAAAAGCATCAGCACGTTCTAAGAGCGTATTCTTGTAATCATTCGTCAGTTTATAAGTCGCATTTGCAAATTTTACTTCGCACAAATTAATGATTCCGTCTGCTCGCGCTACCAATAAATCTATTTGCATCCCATCGTATTCGTCATCTCCTTGGTATTGGAAGCTAGAAAATTCGTGAACAATCATAGCAATACCAAGTGCTTTAGCAATTTGTCGGTAATGGATAAAACAAGTATTTTCAAAGGCATAGCCACACCAAATTCTATACTTTTGCTCGGTGAACAGTTTTAAAAAAGCTGTTCTTTGGTGGTTCAGTCCCTTCTGCGCCATAAATTTGAGGTAGAATAAAGAGAAATTATCTGTCAGCCTGTAAATGCTTCCTTTTTTCTTTCTTCCAAAGGGATAATAAGTTTGAATGAAAGCCGATTTTTCTAGCTCCCGTAGGACGCGTGTCAAACTACCGCTATTGCCTAGACCCGTAAGTTTTGCAATGTCTTTGCGGTTCAAGCCCTTCCATTTGGAAGCCAATGCTTTGACCACTGCAATGTGACGCTCTGCTTTATCAAACAGTGATTTGTACAGTCGCTCAAACTCATCCCTCAGAAATCCATTGATGTCAAAACAGAGTCGGTCTATGTTTTGTGGAATACTTTGACTAGGTTTCAGTAAGTCCAAATAATATGGAATCCCTCCGAGTACCATGTAGATTTGAACCACTTGATAACGACTGACTTTAATATTTCTAGCTTGTAGGAACTGCTCTGTTTCCAGTAAATTGAATGCCTTTAGCGGCAAATACTGCGTGACTCGATTGTGCAAGCCTCCCTTATCATTGAGTACATTATTAATCATCCAAGAAGCGGCCGAACCACAAACCACTAGTAATACATGGTTGTAAATTGCCCAGTCATTCCAAAAATGACCCAACATGCTCAGAAACTTGGACTTATGCGTATCTATCCACGGTAATTCGTCTAAAAAAATGACCTTTTTACGGTCTTGATTTAATCCAATTAAATACCTTTTGAGTTGTGAGAAGGCTTGCATCCAACTTTTTGGACGTGCTTTTTCTTGTCCACTAAATTCAAAGAGCTTATCAGCAAAATTTTGGAGTTGGTCGCTCAAATCACCATTCTGAATACCTATCATTTCAAAGTTGATGCGACTGCCTAGCACGTTTTTGATTAGAAAAGTTTTGCCGACCCTTCTGCGTCCGTACACGACCATAAATTCGGATCTCGAAGAATTAATAGCTTCCTCAAATATCTTTTTCTGCTCAGTTCTACCAATGACCGCAGCATAATTTTTATTCATACAAATATTTTATCCGTGGCTAAATCTATACAAAAATAGCACTTTTAGCCACGGATAGCAATATATCAACCTTCATAGTTTTGTTCATTCCTCCATCACCAAATCAATCACCGAAGAAGCCGTCCAAGAAAAATGATCGCCGCCATAGCCTTTAGTAATCGTTTTAGCGACTTCTTTTTGTGGTTCAAAATATTCAAAGAAGCCAAATTTATGGACAATTTCTAGTGTGTCTGCTTTGACGATTTTGGCAGTTTCTTCAAAACCATATTGCTTTAAGCCTTGATAAATCATCCAATTCATATGTGGCCAAACGGGACCACGCCAGTAGCGCTTGGAATCGAATAAGGGATCATCCACATCGAAACTTGGGCAGAGATAAAGGTCTCGTTGATGCAAGGATTTTAAGTAGCTATTCAATACTGTTGCTTGTGATTCAGATGGAATATTCGCAAATAGCGGCACTAGCCCACCACTCGTTTTATGCGGAATGAGCTTTTCTCCTCTTAAATCATAAGCGTTGTAAAATTGGAGGTCTGCGTTCCAAAATTTTTCATTGAATGCCTTGGTGCTTTGCTGTTGCCACTCTTCCAATTCTTTAGTGTCTAAACCAAATCTTTTGCCGATATTAATCAAGCCTTCGTTGGATTTAATGAGGATGGCATTCATCATTTCGTCCTGTATCAAAAAGGGACTTTCTTCAGCAATAGCCGCACCATCATACTGGTATTTTTTACCCAAAAGCAGCAAATAAACGTAGCGGTCATACTGTGCCGAGGTAGGACGTTCCGATGGATCAGCAAGGCTAGTATCTCTGCGTTGATAGGGTGGTAAATCTGTTGGTTTTACCTTGATTCGATCTAAGGATTCATCCCAAAGGGGCGAATTGTCGCGACCTGACTCCCAGGGATGGAAGATAAACATCAAACCTTCCTGAAATGGATCGCGATAGTTGTAGAGAAAACGATGATAATTGACAATTTTAGGAAAAATCTCCTTCGCAAAAGCAATCATTTGCGCATCGTCAGGATCGCGATGAAGCAAATTTTCTAAGATGAATCCGTGTACGGCGGGCTGCGTAATACCCGAAGATTTTGGACTTATTGGTGCGCCCGCATTGATGTTCGATTCCCAAAAATCGTAGTTTGGGAAGTAAGTTGTTTCCTTTTCGCTGTGAAAAATGATGTGTGGGACTAGCCCATTTTCCCATTGCCCCGAAAATAAACTATTGAGTTCTCGCATGGCGTAATTCGGATCGTGGTAGTAATGTCCTAAACTCACAAAGCCCGAATCCCAATTCCATTGAAAAGGGTATAATTTGCTGGTGGGAATAGTGAAGCCATCCCTCCAATTATCTTGTAGTATCTGATGTGCAGGTGCTAGTAATTCTTTCAATTTTCACGCTTTTAAAAAAACAAGAATGAAGGTAAGGAATGATACACAAATAAATCTACAATTTTGAATGACTCTTTTTCATCCCATCCGCTAGCGATTCATTCACTTGAAAGTGTTTTAACTTTCACCCTTTGGGCTCGCTCATTCATTCCATACTTTAATTCAGTCAAAGTATCAACAATTATCCTTCATTAAAGCATAAACTAAAACCAAAATAGTCTACTCAAAACTTGCAGCTTTATTCATATATTATTCCTAAGATTTTCCTCCATTCTTGAAAATTAATTTAGTGTATGAAAATTACGTGTACTAAAAGTTTAGCGTTCCAGTGAAGAAGATTCTTCTAGGTAAAATCGGTCTTCCGAAAAAGAAGCCTTCCTCGACTTGTGCTAAGGCTCTTGGATTACCTTCCGTCACGCCTTGTGAATCTGCTAAGTTGAAGACATTAAATCCTATACGTAGCGACTCGTTACCTTCCCCTATATCAATGGTATAACCTGCACCAATTCTGATGATACTGATGGGATCTAATTCGATGGCATTATCATCCGCCGTGAATTTAGAACCCGTGTAATTGACGGTAGCAAAGGCATCCAAGCCGTTGTTGTCGTAATACAAACCTGCGAAGCCGAGTACATTAGGCTGTCTAGCTAGCTCATTGCCTTCATTCACATTTTCTACTTTGCCCGTCGTCAAATCCTCCTGCGAGTTCTTCGTGATTTCGTGTCCTTGGAACGTGAATGTCCCTCTTAAATTCAGTCCTTTCGTCAACTCATAATCCAAAGTTGCTTCTACACCTAGTGTTGCTGTATTTTGCTCAGTTCTTCTCACTTCCTCCAAACGACCATTCACGAAAGAATTGACAATAGAGATTCGATCTTGTAGCGTCACATAATAAGCCGCCAAAGAACCACTCAAAGTACCATTACCAAATTTAAGCCCTGCTTCGCCTTGCACAATAGTTTCTGGATTGTAAGCATTGCCCGTCACGCCCGTAGCGATTGGCACAAAGCCTCTAAATTGTGGGAAGAAATAACCTCTTGAAAAGTTAGCGTATAGATTGGTACTTTCTGATAACTCATATAAGCCCGCTAAAGAAACCGCCCAAGAAGAAGCCTCAATACCTGCTCTCACAAAACTACCATCTGCGAAACGAACATTGGCTAAATCTGCGCTCAGTTCTGGATTGTCGTAAACGGTTGATTCTACAATACCTCCGTTGCTAAATCGACCCGTGGTGCGCTCATACCTGAAACCAAGGTCAAAACGCCATCTGTTGGCAATGATTTCATCCGTCAAATAGAAAGCAGCCCGGTTTTGGCGCAGAAAGCGATTGGTGACTTGTCCAATTCGGTTGTAAATGCCCCCTTGTGAATAAATCACATTATTGCCATCTGCATCCGTGTAGCTAATATCTACTAACCTTGGATTGTTGTTAAATTCGGTAACAGCTCGATATTGGTAGTTGAGATCGTCTGCTTCCGAGCGTCCAATAAACGTTCCAACCGTGATGTTGTGACTACCGCCATCCGTTGCAATTTTTTGAGTCAAAGAAGCTTCGCCAGAGTAATCCGTCATGGGGCGAATGCGATCTACATGTAAGTTATCTACCACTAAATCGTTGCCGTTAATGCTGCTGTTGTCGCCGTGATAATTGGCTACAAAGCCAGTATTATCAGGTGCAATGGTATTGATATAATCATTTAAACTTAATGGATTGCCTCCATTCGCGCCATTTCCACCAACGTAAAGCGCAAAGCTGTGCTTGTAATTCGCTAGACGTGCTTTCGATCTAAATTTGAGGTTGCGAGAAAGTTCGTATTCGTAGTCTCCCATTACATAGCCACCTTGTGTGAAAACACCGTCTTCAATCGGACTTTCGTAAACACCACCTGCGGTTAGGAAAGAAGTATTGCTCAATTCGCCTGTCATCAACTGCGTGACGGGATCGCCATCGTTTCCAGTGATTCTTTCCCGACTGCCGCCTTGCAATGGTAAAGGCATCAAAAACTGTGCGCGATCATTGATGAACTGTGCATGAACCGTGAAAGAACCCTTGTCAAAATCATTTTTGATATTGGCTCTCAATTGTCCACCACGCGTTGGGATACCCGTTTCGTAAGGCCCTTCATCGTAGCGTAAAAATCCTGTGATGGCATAGTAAGTATTCGATTCTTCACCTCCCAAACGTCCGCCGCTGTAAAAATCTGTTTTCAGTCTTCCCTGACTCGCTACTTCCACATTTAGGATGTTGCCTGGATTGGTGTCTCCTGTTTTACTGATGTAGTTGATAATACCTGCCGCCGAACCCGCGCCGTACAAAATCGCTGAACCACCACGCACAAATTCTACACCTTTGAATCCAATATCTGGGCGTGCATAAACGTCGTGCGCCGAAGAGTTCAAACCAAAAGTAGTCATCAATGGCAGTCCATCGTATTGCAGCGGATTGAAGGTATATTGACCGCCAGAAGGTAGACCACGCACAAAAAGGTTGGTTGCCGTTTCTCCACCACCACCTTCCGCAGTGATACCTGGAATGCTACGCAAAATGTCTGCTTGACTATTGGCAGAAAGTCTGGTAATCTCTCCCATTTTGATGGCACTGATGGAAACGGGTGCTTGCTTTTGGGATCTAAAAGTACTAGAGGCAGTGACCAATACTTCATCTAAGCCAATGCCTTGCGCCAATGCAAAATCTTGGGTCAGACTTTGTCCACCACTCACCGTTACAGACTGTGTTTGCTTGGTATATCCCGTGTAGGTCACTACCAAATTATACGTTCCATCGGAGAGGGAAAGCGTGTAATTACCATCCAAATCCGTGACTGTACCCATGCTAGTCCCTTCGATGGCAATACTAGCACCAATCAAAGTAAGTCCATTGGTCGCATCTGTCACAACACCAGAAACTGTGTTCTGAGCAGTGAGCGTAAGTGCAAAAAAGGAGAGGCAAAAAACGATTAATATCTTTGCTTGATTGTACATTCTTCTTTTCATTATTAAGTTTCGTTTTATTACGTAATTCACTATTTTATTCTAAATAGAAACAAAATTTCAGTGCAAAATTATATTGATCGTGTAGGTGAATGCAAATAGCATACTGTAATTGACTAACACTATTCTATAAAAAATGGATTGTTTTTATTAATTTAGAGTCATTATAGTTCGTACACATTAAGATTTTTAGCAAATGAAGCCAGAATATGAGATCATTGCGGAGCCGCCAGAGCGCTCCTTTACCGCAAAAATAGTTGCCCGAAAAAGCCGTCCGCTATTGAGTCAAGCTTGGCATTATCATCCCGAAATTGAGATTTGTTTTACAAAGGAAAGTAGTGGAAAGCGATTTGTAGGGAATCAGATTTCGGATTACGAAGTAGGTGACTTGGTCATGTTTGGTGCGAATCTGCCACATGGTTTCACGACGGATATGAAATGTGCGCAAGTGGTTATTCAAATGACGGAAGATTTCTTAGGCACGGATTTTATTCAGAAACCAGAGTTACGGCAAGTGCAGGCATTGTTTGGTCGTGCTAAACAAGGGCTAGCATTCGGCGCAAGCGTGAAAAAGAAAGCAAGAAAGGTGATTAAGAAAATGATGGATGCACAAGGATTCGCGCAAATGATTCACTTGTTCGAGTTATTGAATACTTTAGCCCATACAGAAGATGTGCAAACCATCTGTTCCGAAGAGTATTCCCTTGATCTGAATGCCACTTCACTGAGCCGCCTTAAAATTGTCTACGACTACATCGTGGTGAACTATCAAAAAGAAGTACGCATCAAAGAAGTAGCGGCACTTCTTAACCTGACCGAAGCTGCTTTTTTTAAATTCATCAAAAAACACACCAAGAAGACGTATACGCAAATCATCAATGAATTTCGCATCAATCATGCCAGCAAACTCTTGATGACTACGGATTTGAGTATCGCAGAAATCTGCTTTGAATGCGGCTACAACAATATCTCCTATTTCAATCGCAAATTTAAAGCCGTGATTGGGAAGACGCCGAGTGATTTTCGGGTGGTATATGCTTGAATAGGGTGGGAGGCAATATTTCTAACATGTGCTTAGGCAAAACAAGCCAATCAGTGTGGGTCATCCCATCTTATTGGTCATCGTGTGGGCTTGCTTTGTCCAAACCCTAACAGCTAAAATTCAATCAACACCTATCTACCGCCCCACAAACTGATTCAACACCTCTAAGTCTTGCCCACTAAAGGATTCTTCCGCAAAAATTCTAGCGTAATAGAGCTGTTTCAATTCATCGTGTGTTCGGTGAATATCGCGGAGAAATGCTTGGTGGCTAGCACGATCTGTTTGTGCAATACGCGTAAATTGTTCGTGCAGAGCAGCGGCGGGGGTTAGCCATAGCCACTTACTAATCAAGTCATTGCGTGCTGCGATTTTGGCTTCAAAGTCTTGATTCATAGCCTGTGCGGCTTCATCTAGTGAAGTAAAACTTGCATAGTACCATTTATTGAAATCAGTGGTATCGCCTTGATCGTATTGCGGATGTTTTGCATAGAATGGATCGAGTACAAAAGACTTGGTATTTTCCCAATTTTTGTCATTCAAGTTTCTGACTGCATGTATCACGTCTGCTCGATGTGGTAGCGGTGCTTTGGCGGTTAAATACAAATTGAGCAAAGCAGGTGTCACCAGCACCAAGAGCAACCAAATGCCCAGAGCCAGCATTGCGGTGAGTGCCGAACTGCGCTTTAAACTCACAACCCCAACCATCAAAATCGTCCACAAAGCAGCATAGGCGTAAGTAAACAGCAGAAACTGCCCAAATGCTGCTATATTTTCAGCAATCGAAATATCTTGTAACAAAAAGCCAAGTACAATCAGCAGACTTGACATACCGATGACTAGCGCAAATCGCAATCCACCCTTTGCTAAGAAAATATTAGCCGTAGCGACCGTCTGTGATTTCAGCAGAGGCAGCGTTCCACCCTCCTTTTCAGCGGCATATAAATTGTAGAAAAGACTGATGATGAGCAGAGGCAGCAGAAAGATCAAGACGTAGGAAAGATCAAAATTTCCAGTCAGTAGACGCATTGGATTGGCGAGTTCCCCTACGTTGAGTTGTCGCGCCAAGTCGGTGACGTTAAAGCCGTAGTAAACGGGAAAAAGATCGCGTTGTCCTAAGCAAAGCCCCGCCGTTGGATGAGCTTCGTTGACCACGAAATAAGTAAAATGCTTATTCCAACCCACGCCCGTTGGAGAAACTGCTTGCTCGTATTTTTCTTGGTTTTCCGCAATGCTAGTATCGAGTTTCGACCAAGTCATCAAATCCTTGAACTGCGCCTGTTCATAAGCTTGTACTTCGGTGATACGGGCTGATTGTTTATCCATTTCAAATTTACCGAAATAGATACCATAAATACCTGCCCCCAAAGTGATGAGGAAAAGTCCGAGCACTGTTCTACTGCGCAGCAACAGCTTCCACTCGTAAGCCAATAGGTGTGTCCAAATACTCATGCTGGTAAAATTGAAATGCGTTTAGAAAAAACAAAAACGGAAACGGTTAAAGTGATAATCCAAAGCACCAAGGCAGCCAAACTGCGCCAATGTTGCTGTATGACTTCGCTGAAAGTGGGCAATTGATAGGCAAAAGGCGTGATACTTGCCCACATTTCCGATCCCACTTTGTAGTCGCTATATGCCATGCCAGGCTTGTGATTGACCTCCATATCTTTATTCATCTGCTTCACAAAATAGCGACGATAATCTTCTGCTGCCTTAGCAAAAGTGATGTGATGGTGAAAGTCTGTTCCCGATAACCCCATAGAAATATTCCGAATGGCCAGATAAGGATTCAAAAAACCAAGCCATTCCGATAGGCGATTTTGTTGTTGGAAAGTAGC
>JBCDKV010000029.1:0-15119 GCA_038746215.1 Bacteroidota bacterium
ACGCGATTCTTAGATAAAAAGACCGTAGCGGCACTGTTCTCTTTTGAAAAAGATTTATTGCCCGAAACGGAGTTAGCACCCAACGAAATAGATCGCCCGACGCTTTTGGAATATTATTTGGAGGATTGGGTGGTGTGGAGTAAGGAGGCGGTGAAGTGATGCTGAGTGAGCAGACTTGTTGCACGATTTTCTGATATTGCCTTAGTCCGTTTTCAAATGAAACGCTAAGAAAAATGAGACTTCACTTGATAAATACTAAAATCGTCTGCTGAATCTTCGGTATTTAGGTGCAAAATCTTCAAGTGGTTTTTGATAAGCCATAAAGGACTTGACGGCTATAGAAGCACCTCCAATTAGTGCGCCGTAGGCAAGTATGCCTTGGCTAAAAAGCGTAATCGTTAAGCCTAGCATAAATACGCTTGCGCCTATGACCAACGTAACTAATACCTTGCTTTTTTCCTGTTTAGCAATTTGGTATTCTGCTATAAATTGATCTGACTTTTTGAGTGCTGTTTTCAATACGTTTTCTGTCAATCTTTGTGATTTCAGCTCTTGCTCAATTTGATCATAGCTTTTGCCCGAATAAGCCAATTCTTTGGCGAAAAGTGTAGCTGCCTCCGTGTCTTTTGAATGATCCATTTGTGAAATAGTTAGTCAAAGATATGTTGCAAATATAGACATATTTTGAATCAACTAGTCTGATTGTAGTCTGTAAGAGTATTTTCAGCGAATAATAAATTATGGTAGAGGTAGTTTTAACGCAAAAACACAAAACGACAACATCATATTCAATGATGGCGGAGTGCAGCTTTATATTCACATGACAAACCTATTGTCCTAAAATAAAAAACAATGAATCACCTATTGCAAAAAAGTATTATTGTACTGATCCTATCACTTAGCATCTATTTCCCTTACTTACACGCACAAAAAGCAAGCCCCGAAATAGAAGCACAAATAGATGCGCTATTTTCTTCCTATCAGCGGACGGACTTTCCTGGGGCAAGCATTGCGGTTATGCAGAATGGCGAATTGCTCTTTTCCAAGGGATATGGCGCAGCAAATTTGGAGTACAATATTCCCATCACACCGACTACAATATTTCACGTAGCTTCGGTATCCAAGCAGTTTACCGTTTTTGCTATCCTATTGCTGGCGGAAGAAGGGAAACTATCTTTGGAAGACGATATTCGCATGCATATTCCAGAAGTACCCGATTTTGGGCATCGCATCACGCTGCGGCATCTAGCTAGTCATACGAGTGGTATGCGCGACCAGTGGAATTTATTATCCATGGCAGGTTGGCGTATGGATGATGTCATTACGAAAGCGCATATTCTGACTTTGGTGAGTCGTCAGAAAGAACTTAATTTTTTGCCAGGCGAAGCATATTATTACTGCAATACGGGTTTTACTTTGCTGGCGGAAGTAGTAGCAAGAAAATCAGGTATGTCCTTCGCCGAATTTACGAAAAAGTACATCTTTGAACCCATCGGTATGAAAAATACCCTCTTCTACGACGATCACGAGAAGATCGTCAAGAATCGTGCGTACTCCTATTATCAAGAAAATGGTAAGCTGAAAAAAAGCGTACTGAGTTTTGCGAATGCAGGAGCGACCAGTCTATTCACAACGGCAGAAGATTTATGTCTTTGGGCAGATCAGTTGAATGGTACGCCCAAAGTTGGGAGTAAAGCCATCGTGACGCAGATGAATACGCCCGCAAAATTGAATGATGGCAGTACTTTCGGCGGTGCTTTGGGACAATTTGTGGAGACATACAAAGGCTTGCTACACATTCAGCACGGCGGTTCGGATGCAGGATACAGAAGCTATTTGGGACGTTTTCCAGAACAACAACTCTCGGTAGCAGTGGCGAGTAATTACGCTTGGTTCAATCCAAATCAAATGGCACTGCAAGTGGCAGATATTTTCCTGAAAGATGAAATAGTGACTATCGATGAGACCACCAACACGGTCACCGATATTACAGCCCAGCCTAGTGCCAAAAAACTAAAGGCATACGAAGCCAATTATTGGAATGAAGAAGAGCGATATGGTCGGCGTATCTACTTAAAAAATGATACCCTACGCTATTCGAGGGGCAATAGCGAAAGTCCGCTTGTTCCAATTGGTGGCAACAAATTTCAAATGTTAGGCGTGGATGTTGAGCTAATCGTTGAGTTCACAGATGATAATAAAATGGTGGTTGTCATAGACGATGGAACACCCATTGTTTCCAAAAAGTACGAGCCAAAACAGTACATGGCAAAGGAGTTAACAGTATTCACGGGGACTTTCTACAGTGAGGAACTAGCGACTTCCTATGAGCTTTTAGTCGAAAACAATCAGTTGATAATGAGACATTTAAGGCAAGGCGATACGCCCATCAATTCCATCAAAAAAGATACTTTTATCAGCAGAAATTGGTATTTGGGGAACATCGACTTTGTCAGAGATGAAAAAGACGCGATTACAGGCTTGAGAGTTACCAATGGAAGGGTACGTAATTTGTGGTTTGAAAAAGTAGAGTAGGTTTTATTCCTTCTTCTACATAAGATTTATATGCTCGTTTTGAGCCAAAGACTTTCCATACTCCGTTTGGGATAAAAAAGTGTATTTTGCTTCTTTAACATTTCTAAATACAAGCTATTAGGTGTACTTTCAAATTTGGCGGCATCGAGCCTGCCAAATTTGATCAAGGTTTTTTCAGCGAGAATCGCTTCTTTGTCCTTAAAAAACCTTGATTCGCTGAGTAGGTGTCGACCTCCTCCTCAGCGAAAACTTACCCTCAGATTTAGTGGTAAATGATGTGAACAAAACCTATCTTTTTTCAAAAATGAAAGCACTTTTTTACCCCGTTTGCAGTATAGGTTCATTCTTAACAGTCTCATGTAGGTTTACACGAGAGCCTCGTTTTTCTTCACGTTCCATTTAAGCATAGTGCAAGTCAATGTCAGAAAATCGCGCAATAGGTATGCTCAATAATTCTCTTCGGACGGAAACACAAATGCTCAGTTATTTTTTAAGGAAAAATAACTGAGTATTTGTGTTTCCATCCATAAAAAACCTTCGGGCATACTTGTTGCGCGATCTCAAGAACGATGCTAGGATTTACGCCAAGCACTACTCAAAACTTTGTATACGCCAAAAAGAAATAACTACTTATTCAACGAGTCAGTTGGTGCTTTACCTTTCCTTTATTGGCAGAAAAAATGGAACTAGCAGTAGACAATGCTGCCTGTTCTTTCATGCGAGCAGCGACCGTTTCGCCCAAATAGCGATCAATGATGTAATGCGCAAGGTAGATGACGGGTGTCATCAGTACTGCGACCAAAAATTTGTAGCTATACTGAAAAATACAGATCGCCATGACAGTTGGGAAAGACCAAGATGCGCCTAAATAGAAAGCAATGAAAAGCACCGTGAAAGTATCAATGAATTGAGAAATGAGCGTAGAGCCCGTTGCACGCAGCCATACATTTTTCTCGCCCGTCCACCTTTTGATGCGATGAAAGACGGTGACATCTATAATTTGACCAATCAAAAAAGCCGTCATTGAGGCAATGATAATCCACAGCCCCTGACCAAAGACCAAGCGAAACGCATAGTCGTAGTCACCGACCTTTTCTTTAACGGCAGCTTGTTGCGTACTATCCTCGATGCCCGAAAGATGAGCCGTTGTCCAGAAATCAGCAGGTGGTAGATTGATTGCCATGTAATACATCACGAAAGCATACCCAATCAATCCCAAAGTGAGGTAAGTCAGGAAGCGAACGCCACTCCTGCCGAAGTATTCGTTGATAATATCGGTTAAGATAAAAACTACGGGCCAGAGTAGAACACCAGCCGAAAGATTGAATGCTAAACCTGATTCACCCAAAAAAGTAAAATTGATAGGGGTTTGTCCTAAGGTGCGTTCCAACGAGAAAATCTTCACGCCCATAAACTCCGCGATGAGTGCATTGGTGATAAAGAAACCACCCAAAATGAGGAACAAAACAGAGGACTTATCGCGAGTAATATTCAGGCGACTTTTAGCTGTTTTGGATTCGTGTTCCGATGTCGTTTGCATGGCTCGTTTTATGTGAAAGAAGAACAATGAAAACAGACCCGTAAATTGAAAAGTTCAGCTAAAGTGGCTGGTGTAAGGCAGACTTTTGTATGAAATTGAGGACGTTCGGTGATTTTATGGCTCGTGACTTTTACGAAATAAAGTATTCGATTCTATTTCTTCACTGCTTAAAAAACCGTTTACGAAAGCTACCCGAATTGCTTTGTACCTCCAATATATAAATGCCCGTTGCTAGTCCACCCAACTCAATTGCACCGTCTATTGTTGCTACTACGCTAAGCAACCGACCAAAAGCGTCGTAAATGCGAACGGCTTGTATGCTAGCACGATCTTTTAGGAGGTAATAAAGCCTATTGGTGCTTGGATTGGGAAAGATTTTTAGGTTGGATTCGTTCGTAGCTTTCCATTGGACGCTGATGATTTTGCTGTATTCAAAATCGCCGTCAAAGTCCATCTGTTTTAGGCGGTAATAATTAGTGCCTGAGTAGGGTAGGACATCCAAAAAATCATATTGCTTTGCCTCTAGGCTTGTGCCTTGTCCTTTCAGTCTCACCAAAGCTTCAAAGGATTTTCCATCTGCACTGCGCTGCAATTCGAAGTAAGCGTTGTCGTTTTCCGTCGCGGTTTCCCAATCCAGCAAGACGCCTTCTGCCTTAGTGTTGGCTTGAAAACGCGTAAGCTCTGCTGCGAGTACTATGCCATCTAGGTCAAGGATTTGCAGTGGCTGTCGAGCGTAATCAGCGTAGCGAGCTGCTCCAGCATTATCTACGCCAGGCGGAAGGTAGTAATTGGTTCGATTGAAGACCACTTCGTTGGGAGTAGTTAGTGAATCACATTTATCGGTCATGAATCTATAATCGTAACATTGATTGGTGTAAACCACCCAACCCGCAGTGCCATAAGCTTCTTCATCACCCGTACATTGGTAGGTGGCTTCCACACCCGCATCGTCGTAATAAGCATCCCAAGCCGTACCAGCGTTATTGGTACGTGCCATGACGTCTTGTAAACTTTCCCCAAACGTATAATGATCGCTGTTTTTTACAATAGAAGCATTGACGACAATAGAACCTTGTGCACCTTCGTAGAGCGACCAAACGGGTAATTCATCCTTATTCAAATTATCTTGGTTGCCATCAATGACGACGGGCGTTGGGTTATAATTATTGCTATACTTAGCACCATTCATGGCGTCCGTCCAGTCGAACATATCATAAGCCTGTGAAACGTCCTGCGTAATCGCGTCGTGCACTCGAAAATCGCTACGGTAATAAACTTGGCATTTGGTGAAAAAGATGGAAAGTTGATTGTATCTGCCGCTATTAGCACCCATGATGGCGCGAATGGCACGCACTGGGCCGTCAATTGTGCTGATAATCACCCCTGTATTGGTCGCAAAAGAACCCGTGTAGCGCAAGCATTTGTCGATGTCTAAGGTGATTTGATGAATGTCTAGTAGGCTGGTGTCCAAAACATTACCGGTCTTGATTTTGAGGTAATCTTCCGTCCAGCGATCAGAAAATCTAGATTCGTAGTCTTCTGTAATTACACTGGATGCTTCCGTATTCCTGACTTCGTTTTCGTAGCACATAATATAATCTTCTTTGACGCTATTGCCCGCTATGCTATCACCCATAGGAAAAAAAGTAAAGTCATATTGAATGTAATCTTCACCCGCCGAAGCATCTAAGCTACCATCTTGCTCAAAAATATAAACGTAGCCTAGGCTCGTACCTTCTACAGGATCGTATATTTGAAGCTCGCAGCGGATGCCTGTCCCAGCAGGATTTGCGATATTACCAACTGGTGATCCAACATCTTTAGCCATAAAAACCAATTCATCATCTATGTCAAAACTAGGGTCTGGGTCTGCACCAACGTGGCTCGTAGTATCTGCGTAATAAAATATGTCCCAAGGTTCATCTTCTTTTGGTCCACCTTCACAGCCCGAAGGACCCGAACCGCTATACGGTCTGGACACATCAGCTAGCAATCGCTCATCGACCTGTATAGGAATTTGCACCCAACCAGTATTTGCTTCGTATTTAAAACCCACCAAATCACGGGGCATCAAACCTAGTAAGCAAGGGACTGCCACGCCATTCACGACTACGGGATCGCAGTCTCTATTTTGCGCATGGGAATTTATATAGAGAAAAAGGATGGCTAGTGAAATAAAGGATATTTTCATCGGTCGTGTATTAATATAATATCATTTCGCATAATACACATTTAATCAATCAACGCAAAATGTTGGTATCAAAATACTTGGTAAGAGCATGTTTGGAGCATTATCTTCCTGTAAACCAGTATTTTCCGAACCTGACTTTGAAAATAATCCCTCGTTTATCCCGATAAAGTTGCTATTATTTTCTTTGCCAGAACCGTAAACTACTGATTTACAGTTCAATCTTGCTCCAAACAAGCTCTAAGTAGTAGCAGAACAAAACCTGCTCGGTCAAAATGAGGAACTTATTTTTCGTCCGTTGCTAAACCGATATATCGTTGTACTTTCAAAAACTTCATCGGGGTGCAACACCGTAGTAGGAAAGTGATCGTGGTTGGGAGCATCGGGAAAATGCTGGGTTTCTAAGCAAAAGGCGGCTCGTCCTGCGTATTGTTTGTCCAGTTTGCCCTCGATTATTTTTGCTCCTTCGTACTTGCAGGTGTACAGTTGAGTGGCGGGTTGTGTGGTCAATAGTTCCATTTGTCTTCCAGAACTGGGTTCATAGACCCTTGCTCGTAGGGCGAGTGCATCTTCGCTGGCATTAAAAATGAAATTGTGGTCATAGCCATTGCCTTTAGCCAATTGTGGATCGTCTAATTGGTCAATGTCTTTTCCGATGGGTTTTGCTGTTCTAAAATCAAAAGGTGTGTTGGCTACGGCATAGTGTTCGCCCGTAGGAATAAGTTGGTCATCAGCTTCAGTGATGGCGTCGGCATCAATTTGGAGTTCGTGGTCTAAAATCGTACCGTTTCCTGCTCCCTTTAGGTTAAAATAGCTGTGATTGGTAAAATTCAGGACAGTAGCTTGGTCGGTGGTAGCTTTGTAGTGAATGCCTAATTCATTGGCAATGTTCAGGGTGTAGGTGACGCTGGTTTTCAAATTACCAGGGTAGCCTTCTTCTCCGTCTGGACTTAGGTATTCTAATTGAACACCTACCTGATCTGTTGTTTCAATGGGCGTAGCGAGCCATATTTTTTTATCAAAACCCACTATTCCGCCGTGTAGATGATGTGCTTTGGCATTGCTAGCCAAACGATAAGTCTTGCCATCGATCGAAAACTGTCCGTTGGCAATTCGGTTGGCATAGCGTCCGACGATACAGCCAAAATAAGGATGGGGTTTGATGTAGTCCTCCAGTGCATCGAATCCTAATACCACATCTTCCACTTTTCCTGCTCGGCCTGGTACAAAAAGGTGCGTGATGATCCCACCGTAGTTGATGATGCGAACTTCCATGCCATTCGCATTTTTCAACACAAATTGATCAATCTGAACGGTATCAATTTTTCCAAAAGGCAGTTGAACGATACTCAGGTCTGTACTCATAGTCTTATTTCTACACGAATAAATCCCCAGCAGCAATACTAAGGTCAGGAAAAGCAGGGGCAGCACTACATATTTTTTCATTTCTACATATTTTCACTTCGTCGGGAGCAGTGTATACATATACTTGTTTGGAATCAGGAAAAATATGCCAAACTACTTGAACACCTGCTTTGAAGTACTCATCGACTTTGTGCAGATTTCTGTTGATTTTATCATTTTTTGAAATGACTTCTGCTAACCAAGGTGCAATCTGATTTTCTCCTACTTTCATGCTAGCAATTTGCTCACCTGTAAACGCAGTAATATCTGGTCGCCTGAGTTGCTTTTCCGTAGTTTGCATGTCTATTTCTGTCGTGATACCACCACCTGCTGCGTAAGCTGCGGTTTGTGTGAATAGGCGGTTGAGTAGGAAAAAAATGACGCTTTGCTCTTGATTTATGCTCGGTATTTTTTCGATTTGTCCGTCATTCCATTCGTATTTGAAGCCATCTTCCCGATCAGCGTATTCTTCCAAAAAGGAGGTCAAAGGAAAATAACGCATGCCTTCAACACTAGCATCGTCGGGTAAATATTGTGCATCTGATGTTGACATATCAAAAAAATTTGTTACCAAATTAAGTCTTTTTCTGATGCTTTGCAAGAAAATAGTGATCGGATGCTTTAAGTAACGGTCAAATAATAACTTCCCGATTTATGACGGCATCTTTTGTCTTGCTACTGTGTTGAAAAGCCTCGGTAGCCGAAAGGATGCCTACGTTTTTCGCCTTGTAGCAAAACAAAACCTGCTCGGTCAAAATGAGGAACTTATTTTTTGTCCGTTACTAAGAAGCATCCGACCACTTATAATATCTAGTTTATACTGCGTTTGGGGTAAAAAAGTACATTTTGCTTTGAGTACTTTGTAGAATTGTTGAATTGAAAAAATGTTAAATTGATTGTTCCTAGCCTACCATTAGCAGAGGCTGCTAATGGTACAGTACGTCACTATCAGTTCGACAATTGAACAATTTTACAATTCAACCATATGCACAAATTTATCCCATTTGCAGTGTAACCTAAAAACTATAACGCAAACCCAACTGCCCGAGCCATCTAGCACTATACGTACCAGACTGAACAATATTGAAAGTATTGCCAGGATCAGTGAAATTATATTCTACTTCACCCGCATCATTTCTGTTGGCTTGAATCAGCGGGAATACATTGCCGCCAACGAAATAGCGTCTGCCCCAAGCTTGGTTCAACAGGTTCGTGAAATTGAAAATATCAAAAGTCAACTGGAAGTTGTGCTTCGTACCATTCGATGTCTCGATGAAGAAATCCTGCGTCAATTTCAAATCCACAACCGTTTCAAAAGGCGTTCTAATTTCATTTGGATCGACATAGTCTCCTCTTCTTTCACTCAAATAATCATTCTCGTCAATAAAGTTGTCTAATTGCGACCATTGCTCAGCAGCAGAAGTAAGCACATTATCGTCACCATCTGTAATATCCACTAAATTGATCTCGCTCTGACTAGCTGGCACGTAAATCAAATCGTTGTAACCTGCGCTGCTTGCTATGTCTGAAATCGGATTGTTGTAGACGTAGCTGTAAGGTTGTCCCGAACGCCCCGTGAAGAATAGCGATAGGGTTGTTGCTGCATTATTAGAATATTCAAATCTATGTGATAAGAAGGCAGTAATCCTAGAACCCACATCAAAAGTGGAGCGTACACGCGAAGGATTGTTGTTACCTTGCACACTCAAAATATTCTCCCAATTGGTATTGTTGATGAATCCACGTCCATCTACAACTGCTTCCGCTCTGGTGAAAGAGTACGCCAAATTCAAGAACGTATTCTTCGAGAAAGCTTTTGTTAACTGAGCCGTTACATTGTAAGTGTAGCCTTCGTTGGTGTTGCTAACCAAAGTGATGTTCTGATAAGTTGGGTCTACCAAATCATTGAAATCAATCACTGGACGATTGTCAGCTCCACCAAGCGTAGCGGTACTTGGTTTCACGTTTACTTGCTGCACCAACATGTTATTTAGCGTTTTGGTATAGGTGAACTCTAACGTACCCTCCAAATCCCAAGGTAGTTTTTGATCCACTGCCAAACTCGCTCTCAAAATTTGTGGATATTTAAAATCTTCCACAAATAAATCCACATCACCCGCAGGACTTACATCACTAGCTAGATTATTAATCCATTGTGCTGGATCAGCCAATATCTCTTGCTCTCCAATACCAAAGTTGACATTGAAAGCACTGTTCAGACCATTACGAATAAACATTCCACCTGGCCATACCCAAGGCACACGACTTGTGAAAATACCTGCACCACCACGCAATTGCGTAGTCTTATCGCCCGATACATCATAGTTGAATCCAACTCTAGGGCTAAACATCAACTGTGTCGCAGGTGCTTGACTTGCTCTTGCACCTTGCAAGTCATAACCAGCTTGCTCAATTAAAGGAATCGTGTTTTCATTGAAAGCAGTATTATTCAATGGTGGATCATCCGAGAAAATTGGCACATCCAAACGCAGCCCAAGCGTCAATTTGAAATTGCGATTCACTTGAATTTCATCCTGTCCGTAAACAGATAGCTGCATCGCATTGAAACTTGGTCCTAAATTGCTGGCATCATCACCCAAACGAATTTCTTTGCCATCGAAAGCTTGCTCATGTCCGAATAAGGATAGATCAGCGTTCTCACCGTTCAAGAAACGATTGACGCCATCGAAGAAGTACTCATAACGTGGCGTAGAGAAAATAGTGAATAAATTCTCTATTTGGAAAAATTCGTTGTGCGTTCCAAAAGTCAAAGAGTGCTTTCCTTTGAACAAATTGAAATTGTTGGTAATAGTAAAGACATCCTGATTGACGACATTGGAATAAGAGAAATTATCCGTTCCTGCCACCACTTGGGCTGGACCATCTGCCATGATGATTTGTGGGAAAGGATCGCCTAAGATATCGCGTTCATCCCTTACTGTCGTCAAACCAACGATTAAGTTATTGGACATATTAGAGCCAAATATACTCTTCAACTCAATGGCAGAAGAATTGGTAGTGGAAGGGAAAATATAACCTACATTGTTAAAGACCACACGCGTTGCACTCGGAGCAGGATGGATTTCCGTCGTTCCTTTCACATAGCTGTGGCGAGCTGTCAATTTGTGATTGTCATTGATGTTGTAATCCAGTTTCAACAAGACTTTTTCTCCATCAATCGTCTGTGGATTATTGCTGAATCCACCTGGATCATAGCCAAAATCGCTGATTAATTTTTGGCGAATCGCTTCCAAAGTACTAGCGTTAGCATCTCCCAAATACTCCTCTTCTATGAAGGGTCTAGGCAGCTCATCTCGCTGGATTTCTACATTCGTAAAGAAGAACAATTTATTCTTAATCAGCGGTCCACCCAATCTAAATCCAAAAGTATTGGCAGAGAAATCGTCCAACTTAGTACGTTCTGCACCTTCGATGTCCGTTGGTGTTTTTCCAGCAAAATCTTCGTTTCTGGTGAACCAGTATGCAGAACCCGTTAGCTCATTCGTACCACTTCTAGTGACTGCATTGATGCCACCGCCCGCAAATCCACCAAGGGTCACGTCGTAAGGTGCGAGTACCACTTGAATTTGCTCAATGGCGTCGGGTGAAATGGGGGAAATACCTGCCTGTCCACCGTTCGTACCTGAGTTGGCGAGACCAAAGACATCGTTATTCACCGCACCATCGACGAAGATCGCGTTGAAGCGGTTGTTGACCCCTGCGAAAGAGATACCACCGCTATTGTTAGAGCCGTTGTTGGCAACGTCCGCTTGCGGTGTGATTCTCAAATAATCGTTCAAACCACGATCAGCCGTTGGCAGCGTACTGATGACACCTTCTGAGATTTTAGTTTCAGAACCCGTTTGGTTGCCATCGAATTTTCCACCTGCAGTCACGATGATTTCCTGCAATTCATTCACCGATTCGCTCAATTCTAAGTTCAAATTTTCTGTTTGACCTAGCGAGAGTGAAAGACCACTGAGTTCCAAGCTTTCGTAACCTGTATAGGAAACCGTGATTTTGTACGGACCACCCACATTGACGTTGTTCAGGATGAAAAGCCCTTCCGAGTTGGTTGTTGTACCATACTGAAAACCAGTTGGCGTATGCAGTGCAAGCACCGTTGCACCGATCAAGGGTTCTCCTTCCGAAACCACAGAACCTGTAATTCGAGAAGAAGTCGTTCCCTGTGCAAATGCGCCTTGAATAGATAATGCAAAAACTAAAGTTAGTGCATACCATAGGCAGCTTCTTAGTTTCATAAGTAAATATAATTTAATGTATGTAAGAAAAATTGAAATGTGAAGTATCTGTTCTTGATCGGTTTTAAATGATGATAGGGAATGAACAGATGATTGAGTGTGGAACAGTGAGTAGCTGGTTTTGAGATAAGGCGGCAAACGCCTAAACAGTTCTTGGAACTGATTCAATAAGAGGTTAATATAAGTTGGTAAAGCTATTGGCAAATGTTTCAAATACTAGCAGCTTTCTCAATTAAAGGCCTACGCTTCTGCGAATAGCCTCATTAAAGCACAAAGGTAGTTTTTTGCATTTAGATATGAAATGAATTTTAATTTTTTGTAAAATCAGGGACAGATTTCAGACTAAGTTGTGAATGTTTAGAGCTTGTTGGGATTTAGTCAATAGCATTTAGTTGGTAGCGTTTGGCAGTCAGTTATCTGTACTTTCATAGGTCTTGCTGATGCGTAAATTTTTTATTCAAACTTAGTTTCATAGCTTTGCTCAGACGTGAAATGAAGAAGAGATGGGCTACTCTGTTAATTAGCTGTTAGCTATTGGCTAGGTCAGCTATTTGGTTATTAATTAGAGCTATACAAAGTCTATTTTTTCTTAACACAAACAAAAATTATTAAAAATGAACAAAATACAAGGGCTATTGCTGCTACTGCTACTACTAAGTGCAGTTTGTAGCGCACAACAGCAGTCAGGAGCGGTAGAAATAGATGAAAAAGTAGAAAACCTCCTAGCAAAGATGACGCTAGAAGAAAAAGTAGGGCAAATGAACCTGTACAATGGTTTTTGGGAGATCACAGGCCCTGCTCCTACGGATGGAAACGCCAAAGAAAAATACGAAAACCTCAGAAAGGGAATGGTGGGTGCTATGCTGAATGTGAAAGGCGTAGAAAATGTGCGTAAAATTCAGAAAATAGTAGTGGAAGAAAGTCGCCTAGGTATTCCTTTGCTTTTTGGATACGATGTGATTCACGGACACAAAACCTTAGCACCCATTCCATTGGCAGAAGCCGCGAGCTGGGATTTAGCAGCCATCGAACAATCCGCTAGAATTGCTGCCATTGAAGCTTCGGCAGTCGGTATCAATTGGACGTTTGCTCCCATGGTAGACATCTCCAGAGACGCGCGCTGGGGCAGGGTGATGGAAGGAGCAGGCGAAGACCCTTATTTGGGATCTTTGGTGGCTGCCGCCAGAGTCAGCGGTTTTCAGGGCAAAGATTTATCGGAAAACAATACCATCGCCGCCACTACTAAGCACTTTGCTGCTTACGGATTTGCAGAAGGCGGACGAGAATACAATACCGCAGACATTGGCACGAGTACCTTATATAATATGGTGTTGCCTCCTTTCAAAGCAACTGTGGATGCTGGTGTGAAGAGTTTTATGAACTCCTTTAATATTTTGAATGGTATTCCTGCGACGGGCGATGCTTTTTTGCAAAGAGAAATCCTGAAAGGTGAATGGGGATTTGATGGTTTTGTAGTGTCAGACTGGGCATCTGTTTCGGAAATTTATACGCATGGATTTGCAAAGGACACTGCACAGACGGCTGAAATTGCTGCCAATGCGGGCTGTGATATGGATATGGAATCTTACGTCTACTTAGATTATTTAGCCGATGCAGTGCGAGAGGGTAGAGTAGAAGAGTTCAAAGTGGATGATGCGGTTCGTAGAATCTTGAAAGTCAAGTACGAGCTTGGCTTGTTCGATGATCCATATCGCTATTGTAGCGAAAAACGTGAACAGGAACTACTGTATCATCCCGATCATGCGAAAGCCGTTTTAGACGTTGCCAAGCGATCTATTGTATTGCTCAAAAATGAGCGTGATTTGCTACCGCTATCCAAAGAACAAGATGGAATTGTGGTCATTGGTGAACTGGCAAAGGACAAAAGTAGTCCTTTGGGAAGTTGGCGATTGGGTTCTGATGATGAAACGGCGATTTCTTTCTTAGAAGGATTCAAAAGTTATCAAGATGATGTGACTTACGTATCTGGGCCAAGTGTTTTTACGGGTCAAAAAACGTTTATCCACGAAGTGCAAACCAATGAGACGGATAGAAAAGGGATCGCCGAAGCAGTAACTGCTGCTAAAAATGCAAAGGTCGTCGTAATGGTTCTGGGCGAACACGGATTCCAGTCGGGAGAAGGGCGAAGTCGGGCGCAAATTGATTTACCTGGTTTGCAACAAGAACTGCTTGAAGCCGTCTACAAAGTCAATCAAAATGTGGTATTGGTGTTGATGAATGGGCGTCCGCTAGCTTTGCCTTGGGCAGCCGAAAATATTCCTGCCATCTTGGAGACTTGGCAGCTCGGAACGCAAACGGGTAATGCCATTGCCCAAGTACTTTTTGGAGACTACAATCCCAGTGGAAAACTACCGATGTCTTTCCCGCGTAGCGTAGGACAAATCCCAATTGCCTACAACCGAATGAGTACTGGACGCCCAGCCGCTGAACCCATTGTTTTTTGGTCGCACTACACCGATGAAAAGAATGATCCACTGTTCCCATTTGGGCATGGCAAAAGCTACACTACTTTTGAATATTCGAATCTAAAGATAGATGCTAGTGATCCAGCCGCCGTTAAAGTCAGCGTGACGGTAAAAAATACGGGCGACGTAGCAGGCGAAGAAGTGACCCAGCTTTATTTACAAGACAAATACGCCACCGTAGTTCGTCCAATCAAAGAGTTGAAAGGATTCCAAAAGTACGAATTGGCAGCAGGCGCATCCAAAAATCTGAGCTTTACGCTCACCGATAAAGAATTGGGCTTTTTTGATAATCAAGGGAATTTCAAAGTAGAGTCTGGCACTTTTGGCGTGATGGTTGGCACAAGTTCTGTGGAAGGTTTGAGTGCTGATTTTGAGTTGAACATCAAACGCTAGTTGGGCTATTGGTTGTTGGCTGTTAGCCATTAGCTAGGGCGTATCTTTGATTATCAATTTGTTGCGTCATAAGAAAGCTATAAACTATTTAATGATGCGAATAGCGACTATATAAATCTCATTTTTCTTGACATCTACCTCAGTATAATTCAGGTCAATATCCGCAAATTGAGCAACAAGTATGCTCTGTGAGTCTCTTTGAACGGGAACACAGATTATCAGCTATTTCGACAAGTTTATTTACTTGTTTTCAAGAGGCCTCTCGGATAGAAATGATATTCCTTTTGATGATTTTTGGAAAAAATCATCAA
>JBCDKV010000030.1:0-14992 GCA_038746215.1 Bacteroidota bacterium
ATCCTCCTTTTTCGTGGACAAAAGGCGTATTCCCTTGATATTGAGCATTTAATAAGTAGACATTGATTAATAGGAGTAGCGTGAATAACAGTCGAGATTCAGTATTCATAGATTACTTATGTACTTATCTAAATATGATTAGAAACTAAAACAGGAAAGCCGAGTAAATTGATCTCTGACAAAAACTACTTTATCGTTTTTTTATTGCTTTCACGTGCAAAGCATGTACAAATATTGATTGGAAAATAGGGGGTGGAGAATAGGGGGAGCGTCCTATCTTTTTCATAAATTAAATCTATGTAAAATTGGGTAACGCAGTCTTAGACAAGCATAATTTGACCTACACACTTGTCATTGCTGAGCAATAAAGTTTGCTATCATTGAGTCCAAAGTGGTTTATTTTAAGGATTTCTGAGCATTAATGGAACTAATCGTACTAAGTGCTTGTTTAACTGCTGCAAACGGGATTGTATTGTATGTATAAAAGAGCGCAAATTAGCTATCAAAACATATTAATATATTTGGTTTACCAAGCCTCTAACATTAGTTATACAAGCATACGTTTAACAAATAATAGTTGGTTTACGACAAATTATTGACCTGCAAATACACAAAAAAAATGCGCATCTAGTTGATAGTATTTAACCCGCTTTATCAAGCTTTTGTGCGATTGTCGTAGATTTGCACTTGGCTTATTTTAAATATCCAATATCTCTTTATACCTTTGTATTAGATTTAATAGAAATCAATTTAATAATATTTATTCATAAAAATTAATTCTGCTTATGTAACTAGATATCAAAATAGCAAGATATTTGCTTGTCTAAAAGCGTAAAAGATTAGCAGAGTAAAACGAAAGAATGGCGAAACGTTTAATTAAGATAGCAAAAGAACTCAATGTAGGTTTGAATACATTAGTCGATTTTCTGAATAACAATGGATTCGAAATCGAAAACAAACCCACCGCAAAAGTGTCTACAGAAATGCAAGACGCTTTGACGAAAGAGTTCCAAAAGTCTATCGCTATTAAAGAACGAGCAGATCAGATCAAGATTGGTCGAAATACATCCAAACGAGAAGAAGAAATTGCTTCACCTGATCCTGTTCCTACAATTACAACACCGAAGATCAAAACAACTACAGCTGCTAGCAACATTCTGGGCAAAACGGAAGACACCATGACCGCTGTCGTGGACGAACCAGATGGCGTAATCACTGCATCGACTAGCACACCCGTTCTCTCCAAGCCTAAGATACTAGGCAACATTAAGCTAGGAAATTTAGGGCGTAAAAAATCTGCCTCTTCTAGGAAGGACAAGAAAAAGAAAACTATCAAGGAGCGTTCTCCTAAGAAAGAAGTGCTGGAAGAAGTAGCGGAAAAAGCTACACCTGTTAGTACTAGTGATCCAATGCCTAAGCAAGAAGAACAGGCTACTCCTGTGCAAGAAGTAGCACAAGATAAGCAGCCTGCGCTTAAGACAGAAAAGTCAGATAATGCAGAAGAGCAGTCTTTGACTAAGCCAGATATATCTAGTAAAAAGCAGAAAGAACAGCGCAAGAAAGAAAAAGCAAACCATACAGATAAAAAGAAAAAGGCGAGTGTACCTCCTAAGCAAGAGGACGAGCCTACGCAGGAAGCTAGTAGTTCAGAAGTGGAAACGATAAGAGCAGATACACCTGAACTCAGGGGGCTAAAAATTAAGGGGAAGATCGACATTGGTAAGTTTTCTCGCTCGCGCAGGTCAAAGAAAAAAGACAAAGACCGCAAAGATCAGAAACCGAGTACAGGCAATCGTCAATCAGATAATAAGTCCACTGACCGTAACAAGCAAGATAATAAGAGCAGTGCTGGTTCAGATGACAAAAAGCGGAGAAGAAGAAAGCGCAAGAAAGTACAATCTGATGCTGGAAGTGCTAATAATAACAGAAGTAGCAGCAACAGCCGAGGCGGTGGCAGCAGAGGCGGCGGTAGCAGAGGTGGAAATAGTAGGAATAGCAGAAATCAGCGCGGCGGTAATAGAAGAAGCGACCAACCAAGGGAAGTTTCTCAAAAAGAGATCGACGAAAAGATCAAGGCTACCATGGCACGCATCTCTGGTAGTGGAAAGCGGAGACGGCAAAAACTCCGTCGCGAAAACAGAGAACGTCTGCGTGAAAAGCAGGATTTGATCGATCAGGAACAGGAAACAGAAGTGATACAACTCACCGAGTTTGTGTCGGTTTCTGAATTGGCTTCCCTGCTAGATATCAGCGTTACCGATGTAATTACTTCCTGTATGAATATAGGTGTGATTGTGTCTATCAACCAGCGTTTGGATGCTGAAATTATTGAACTGATTGCGGAAGAATATAAGCGAGAGATTGAGTTCATCAGTGCGGAAGAGCAGACGGAAGAGGAAGAGGAGATCATAGACGATCCAGAAGATTTAGAACCTCGCGCCCCTATCGTAACGGTCATGGGACACGTCGACCACGGAAAGACTTCACTGCTTGATTACATTAGAGAAGCTAAGGTAGCCGCAGGAGAAGCTGGAGGGATCACGCAGCACATCGGTGCCTACGAGGTGGCAGTAGGAGAAGAAGACAAACGTATCACTTTCTTAGATACGCCTGGTCACGAAGCCTTTACCGCAATGCGGGCTAGAGGAGCTAAAGTAACTGACATTGCAATCATTATTATTGCGGCGGATGATGACATCATGCCTCAAACGAAGGAAGCAATTAGTCACTCCCAAGCGGCAGGTGTCCCGATGGTATTCGCCATTAATAAAGTAGACAAAGCCAACGCTAGTCCAGAGAAAATTAAAGAGAAACTGGCTGGTATGAACCTTCTAGTAGAAGATTGGGGTGGTACTTATCAGTCGCAAGATATTTCAGCGAAGACGGGTCAGGGCATCGACGAACTTCTAGAGAAAGTTCTACTCGAAGCAGAGATATTAGAGCTGAAAGCCAATCCACAGCGAACGGCAATTGGTGCTATTTTGGAAGCCTCCTTAGATAAAGGTAGAGGCTATGTTACCAAGACATTGATTCAGACGGGCACGCTCCATATCGGAGATGCGGTGGTTGCTGGAGAGTATTCGGGTAAGGTAAAAGCGATGTTCAACGAGCATGGTAAACGCGTGAAACAAGCAGGTCCATCCAAACCTGTACTCGTACTCGGTTTAGATGGTGCACCTCAGGCTGGTGAGCGGTTCAAAGAAATGGAGAGTGAAAGTGAAGCCCGTCAATTGGCTTCCAAGCGAGCGCAAATCAACCGAGAGCAAGCCAACCGAGCCACCAAGCGTATCAGCTTAGATGAGATTGGAAGACGTTTGGCATTGGGTACATTCAAGGAATTGAACTTGATTGTAAAGGGAGATTTCGATGGTTCTATTGAGGCACTTTCGGATTCATTGATTAAGCAATCCATAGAGACCGTACAGGTTAACGTCATTCACAAAGCAGTTGGTCAGATCATTGAATCGGATGTACTATTGGCATCTGCTTCCGACGCGATCATCGTTGGTTTCCAAGTGCGACCATCCTTGAATGCACGTAGATTAGCAGAGAAAGAAGGGGTTCAAATTAGAACCTACTCTATCATCTACGAAGCCATCAATGAGGTACGCTCTGCCATCGAAGGTATGCTAGAGCCGACGAAAGAAGAAAGAATTGTTTGCAATGTCGAAGTGCGAGATGTCTTCAAAATCAGTAAAGTCGGTACAATTGCGGGTTGCTACGTCCAAGATGGAAAAATTACGAGAAATACACACGTCCGATTGATTCGGGATGGTATTGTAATTTACCCAACGAAAGAAGGAGTTACTGGAGAGATTGCTTCGCTGCGTCGTTTGAAAGATGATGTGAAGGAAGTGAAATCAGGTTTAGAATGTGGTATCAACATTAAGAATTTCAACGACATCAAAGTAGGCGACATTATTGAAGGTTACGACATCATAGAGGTTAAGCAAACCTTAGATTAAAATATAAATCATATCGTTACATTCACTGAACGCATTGTAAAACGAACATTTTGCAATGCGTTTTTTTTGTATATATGGTCTTCATTTGCTTAAACAAGTAGGTGAACTTAAATAATAAATGCGAATAACGAGTAAAATGCTCCATTTTATGGCGGTACAGCTTTACTAACCTTTTGAAACTTAGTAAAGTGCCTGAGATCGCGCAACAAGTATGCTCAATTTGCGGACATTGACCTGAACTATATCTGAGTCAAATGCCAGGAAAATGAGATTTGTACAGTCGTTATTCGTATAATAAATTAAACAACAACCAACTCACACAAACATGGCTCGTTTAGTAATCGTCTCCAATCGACTACCTGTCACTTTAAAACATTCAAAAGAAAGCGATAAACCCATTTACCATCCCAGTTCTGGTGGACTAGCAACGGGACTGAGTTCCCTAGATGAATCATTGGACAAAATATGGATTGGCTGGCCAGGAAAAATTGCAGATGGCTGGGAAAAAGAGGTCATAAAAGATGACCTACTCAAACAGAACTTAGTACCTGTTTTCCTTACCGAGAAAGACATTGAACTGTATTACGAAGGCTTTAGCAACGACACACTTTGGCCGCACTTCCACTATTTTACACAATATACCGCCTATCAGGATGACTATTGGGAAGCCTATAAATCGGTTAACCGAAAGTTTGCAGATGTTATCATTCCCCAATTGGAAGGTAACGAATTGGTTTGGGTACACGATTACCAACTGATGCTGTTACCCGCTATGATTCGAGCAGTCTTTCCCGATATTTCGATTGGTTTTTTCCTACATATTCCTTTTCCATCCTACGAAGTTTTTAGAATTTTGCCTTGGCGCGAAGAACTGCTGGATGGTGTACTCGGCTCTGATTTGATTGGTTTTCATACCTACGATTATATGCGTCACTTCTTGAGTGCAGCTTACCGTATTTCTGGTTATGACAATAATTTTGGAAAACTAAAAGTAGCTAATAGATCCGTCCATATTGACTATTTCCCAATGGGCATCGATTACGAAAAGTATGCCTTTCCCGACAAAGATGATTCTAAGGAAGATGAAGAAGTAGCCGCCATCGAAAAACTAGCCAAAGTACATCGAATGCTCTTGTCCGTAGATCGCCTTGACTATACCAAGGGCATTCCAAATCGGATCGACGCATACGGGCGATTTCTGAAACAGCATCCCGAATATCACGGCAAAGTTTGCTTGGTGATGATCGTTGTGCCATCGCGGGATACCGTAGAACATTATCGGGACTTAAAAGAGGAAATAGATACAAAGGCAGGTATTTTGAATAGCACGTACGGTGGATTTGATTGGACGCCCATGCGCTACATGTACCGTTCCGTGAATTTTACACAATTGACGACCTTGTATCGCTTAGCAGATGTAGCAATGATCACGCCCGTCAGAGACGGTATGAATCTCGTGGCAAAAGAATACGTGGCTAGCAAAGAGACCAATAAAAGAGGTGTACTGATTCTCAGCGAAATGGCGGGTGCTGCTGGTGAATTACTCGATGCCATCACCATCAATCCAATAGATGTACAATCAATGGCAGATGCAATCGTGACTGCCTTGGAAATGGACGAAAAAGAGCAAGCAGATCGGCTCGCGAACATGCAAAAGTCACTCAAAAAATATAATGTTCGCAACTGGGCGAATATTTTTATGAAACAGCAAATAAAAATTACGAAAATGCAGCAAGAAAGCAGAACCAACTTGCTCAATGAAGCGGAACAAGAGAAATTATTAGCAGCCTATAAAAAAGCTACATCTAGATTGCTCGTATTGGATTACGATGGTACGATGATGGGTTTTCAGGTCGATCCACAAGCAGTGAAACCAGACGAAGAATTGTTAAACATTCTGACGCAACTACATAGCGATAAGCACAATAGAGTCGTCATTAGCACTGGTCGGGATCGAAAAACCATCGAGGGATGGCTGGGACACATTGGACTGGAATTCTCTACGGAACACGGCGTTTGGATGAAGCGCAACGATAAGTGGATGCAAGCACCTGGCTTGTCTGCTTCTTGGAAAGCTCAGATTCGCGCTTCTCTAGAGAATTTAGTCGAACGAACCCCTGGTTCTTTTATCGAAGAAAAACAGTATTCCATCGCTTGGCACTACCGCAACATTGATCGCGATTTGGGGGAAAAACGAGTTAGAGAATTTAGAGATGTATTGCGCTATTTGACTGCAAATTTAGACCTACAAGTACTGGAAGGTAACAAAGTAGTCGAAATCAAAAATGCTGGTGTCAACAAAGGTAAAGCCATTACACATTGGGTGAGTGAAAGCGATTATGACTTCATTTTCGCGGTGGGCGACGACCACACAGATGAGGATACTTTCAATGCGATGCCCGAACATGCCTACACGGTAAAAGTTGGGCTAACTAGAACGGATGCTCGCTACAATATACTTTCTGTGGAAGAAGTAAGGGCTTTGCTAAGTGCTATGATTGCTCAATAATAGATTTGTAGTTCTTTGTGTAATTATAATTAGGTCCAAAAGGGGAATTTTTACGGTCTAAGGATTCCCTTTTTGAATAATACTAAAAAGGCACATCATTAATTAGTCGCTCCATAAATTGTCCGAAAAGAGAGGGTTTCAAGGCAATCGCAAACAAAAAACCAAAAACTGCACCGTATAAATGGGCATCGTGTCCGATGAGATCATTCTTATTTTTACTCGCCCAACTTGAATAGACCACATACAATACTCCCAACACAATTGCGGGGCAAGGAATGATAAAATACAAGCCGAGCATTGCCCAAGGATAGAAAAGAATATAAATGAACAGCACGGCAGATACCGCACCCGATGCACCCAAAGCCGTGTAGTAGCGATTCTCTTTGTGCTTGGCATAGGAAGGTAAATCACCAATGACAATCGCCAACAGATAAGTAATTAAGTAATTGATGCGCCCTAAACCTTGTCCAAACTCACCGATGAACTCCCGCTCCACTTGCTCACCAAATACATACAACACATACATATTGATGATGAGGTGCATCCAGTCCTTATGGATGAAGCCAGAAGTTACCAAACGATAGTATTCCTTATACTGCGCCTCCTGATAGGGATAATGCAGTAGTTTGGCTTGCATCGCAGGATCGTTGAAGGCTCGGTAAGAAATCAAGCAGGTAATAATGACAATGACGAGTGTGATGGTAATAGGCATGTGCTATATCATTTTGATTGAACTATCCGAATTAAGAGCTTGTTTGGATTTTCCTGCCTGATAACCAACATCTTACGAACCTGACTGCATGAAAAATGAGTTCCGTATCCAGATATACAACTAATTTTTCACCTTGTCAAAACCGCAACCTGCTGATTATCACTTTGTAAAAATTCCAAACAAGCTCTAAGGCTGTACGAAGGCTCAGTTTTGTTAACATTTTACGTGGAAGTAGCCTGAGTCAATGCAAGCAAATTGAGCAACAAGTATGCTCAGTAAGTCTCTTCGGACGGAAACACAAATTTCAACTTATTTTTGAAGGAAAAATAAGTTAAAATTTGTGTTTCCGTCCATAAAAACCTTCGGGCATACTTGTTGCACGATCTCAAGAGCTCTACTAAAATTTTTCAGGTGTCACCAAAAACTCGTACAAGCCTATATCCGAATTTGCAAGAACCGAAGTTTTGGTCTTTGTCGTTTTTTAAACTTACAATTGAGCTTGTACTTTATAGCTATAAAAATATGTGTTAAAAAATGTTCAGTAGCATAAACTAAGGCGCAGGATTAGGATTCGATGCATGTACTTTATCAATAGCTTTAATCACAGCATCGGATAGACTAATTTGTGCGCTCTCAATGTTTTCTCTAAGCTGCGATAGACTAGTCGCACCAATAATATTGCTCGTGACAAACGGACGCGTATTGACATAAGCTAGTGCCATTTGCGCCATATTGAGCTGGTGTTCCTCTGCCACTTTTAAATATTCCGCCGTCGCTTGATGAGTTCGCTCCCCCATATACCTCGACATTACCTTATATTTATTCAAACGAGCGTCGGCTCTCGCATCCTTTCGATGATATTTGCCAGTAAGCATTCCAAAACCGAGTGGCGAATAGGCTAGCAATCCACAATTTTCTCTAATTGCGACTTCTGCTAAACCCACTTCAAAACTTCGGTTGATTAGGCTGTAAGGATTTTGTATACTCACAGGTCGAGCTACTCCAAGTTGATCTGCCAAGTAAAGATAACGCATAGCCCCCCAAGGCGTTTCATTGGAAATACCATAATGCCTAATCTTACCTGATTTGACCAATCCATCCAGCGTTCGCAGCACTTCCACGAAATTATCTTCCCACTTAGCATCGTGTTTGTAATCTAATTTTCCGAAAAAGTTCGCCTTTCGCTCTGGCCAATGCAATTGGTACAGATCAATATAATCCGTCTGCAATTGGCGAAGGCTCTTCTCTACGGCTTCGTGTATGGCTGCTACCGAAAATCCTAAATTAGGACGAATGTACTTTAAATTCGCGGAAGGTCCAGTTACCTTGGTTGCAACTATAATCTTGTCCCGATCTCTTCTATCTTTCAGCCAAGTTCCAATGTACTGCTCCGTGAGTCCGTTGTTCTTTGGATTGCTGGGTACTGCGTACAACTCAGCCGTATCAATGAAATTGATACCGTGATCCATCGCAAAATTGAGCTGTTCGTGCGCTTCTTTTTCCGAATTTTGTTCGCCAAAAGTCATCGTACCTAAACAGATGAGGCTCACTTTTATATCTGTACTTCCTAGTTGTCTATATTGCATTGAAAAAATGATGTAGTGATAATTCTAATTCAGCCGTGTGCAAAGTTTTGAATCATACTTGGAATAAATTCTAGCAAAGCTCCCAAAATCGCGCAACAAGTATCCCTAAAGAACAATATTGCTAACTCAAGGATTTTGAGTGCCGAAGGTACGAACTATTGGTAGGAAATTCCTGAAATCACCCCCTAACTTATGACAATCGTTAGAAGCTAAACTTTGTTTATCCGTCGAATTGTTTATTGTCCAGTGGTCTATACTTTGAGACAATACTACTATTCAAGATTAAATCATCAACAAATGAAACCTTACTATTGGATACTTTTCCTATCGCTTTTTCTGAAAGACGCCACGGCACAAATCCTACGCCCTACTAGCTTATCGGCAGTAGGAATAGACAGTACAAAACTCGTCGCTGAAATTGATCGCATCATGACGGAGGGAATCGCCGAACAAGCTTTTCCTGGCGCGAACTTTTTGATTGCCAAATCAGGACAAATTGCCTTACACAAAACTTATGGTTATTGGACATACGATAGCCTTCGGGCGGTGCAAAAGGAAGATATTTATGACTATGCTTCCATTACTAAAATTACGGCTGCCTTGCCCGCTTTGATGAAATTATATGGTGAAGGGCGTTTTGATTTGGATGCACCGTTGAAAACCTATTTTCCCCAAATGAAAGCTTCCAATAAAGCTCATCTGACTTTCCGAGCAATGTTGGCACATCAAGCGCAATTGCAGTCTGGCATTGTACACTGGAAAAAGACCTTGAAAAAGAATGGTAAATACAAGCGGCGTACTTTTCGCAAGGATTCTTCCAAATATTATAATGTGCGAATTACACAAAACCTGTGGCTGCACCAGAAGTACAAAAAGAAAATGTATCGCGCCATCAAAAAGTCAGATTTGTTAGCAGAAGAGGGCTACGTTTACTCGGGGCTACTTTTCTATTTGTTGCCTGAAATTATAGAAAATATAACGGGCGAGGACTTTGAAACCTATATTAAGCGCGAGTTTTACCAAAAAATCGACGCCAACACAATCACTTTCAACCCTTTGCAACATTTTCCAATTGATCGCATCGTACCTACCGAAAAAGATACCTTCTACCGTTACGAACAAGTACACGGTATCGTACACGACGAAGGCGCAGGCATGATGGGCGGTGTCTCTGCCAATGCAGGCTTGTTCAGCAATATCGTTGATTTGGCTAAGCTAGCACAACTATACCTGAATGAAGGTATGTATCAAGGAGAACAAATCATTCCAGCCGCCGCCATACGAGCGTTTACTCGCTATCAGTATCCAGCGTCAGGTAATCGAAGAGCCTTGGGTTTTGATAAACCCATGCTAGCATACGAGGCTACAAAAAGCTACGTTGCTAAAAGTGCTAGTCCAGCAAGCTACGGACATTCGGGCTATACAGGTACTTTCGTTTGGGTAGACCCAGCCTACGATTTGATCGTCATCTTATTTACGAATCGCGTCTATCCTTATCGCTCCCACAGGAAGTTGTATGAATTGAATATTCGTCCGCGTTTGCAGCAGGCGGTCTATGATGCTTTGGATTAAATTATTGCTGTAACAAACTTAGGTAAAATTATAGCCTGATCTTTCGATAAGTTACCTACCAAAGAACTCATTCCAATGCTAGGTGTTGCTATTTTTATAAGACAGAAGTGTACGGAATCTTAGTAGATCACTAGACCTTTTGATTTCAGAGCATCCGTTTCAAGTTCAAGCGCAAGTGTCAAGTTCAAGTTCAAACGCATATAATCTGCAAAATCCGTTTCATCCTGTTGAACACGTGTCCCAAAAAAACTGAAATACTTGCGGTTATTATACTTTGCTCCCTTATTTCAAAAAATAATGCTAAGCGAGTAGGTAAACTTGTCAAAAAATGCCATCATAAATCGGGAAGCTATTATTTGGCCGTTGCTTAGTACACTGTAAACTAAATAACTTCGTCTTTTTTGGGTAGTATTTTCCCTGTAAGAATTAGTCATGCACGAAGTTTTGAGTAACACTCATTACGAGTCTTAGTAAAGCTCCTGAGAGCGCGCAACAAGTATGCTCAAAGGATTTTTATGGACGGAAACACAAAATTTCACTATTTTCTCTAGAAAAATAGTGAAATTTTGTGTTTCCGTCCGAAGAGATTTACCGAGCATACTTGTTGTACGATTCTTTGGCATTGACTCAGGTTATTTTTGAGTGAAATGTTAGGAAAATAAGACTTCGTACACCCCTGTGTAAGAATCAGAAATAACCACGAACAAACTTAATTGACAATGTAATAAGGGGCTATTTGGAACATTTGCTTCAATCATCAATCGCTTGATAGACCAATTGCCTAAACATGCGTTTGTTGTAATCGCTATAGGGCCAAACCTGCGACATCAGTACAGCGACCATATTTTCTTTTGGATCAATGAAAAAGAAAGTGTTGTTCGCTCCGTTCCAAGCAAACTGCCCTTCCGACCCGAGTGCTTTTCCATCTGCCAAATCGGTGCGCACTCCGAATCCCAAGCCGAAACCTTCACCACCACCGTATAAATCGCCGACGTGATTGCGAGTCATCAACTCCACGGTTTTTCGACTCAGGATGCGCTTACCATTGAATTCACCTTGGTTTAACATCATCAAAGCGAATTTCATGTAGTCCGCAGCGGTAGAAAACAATCCATGTGTACCACCAAATTCGGTATTGCCCGTGGTAGGCGTCTGAGTTGGAACATAATAGATGTTACCATCTGCACCCTTGGCGTGCAGTCCAGCTACTCGGTCTTTTTTGCGGTCGGGAATGTTGTAGCCCGTATCGTTCATGCCTAGAGGATCGAATAGGCTTTCTTGCAGAAACTCAGCCGTCGTTTTTCCAGTGAATTGCTGGATGAGCAACGCCAAAATATCGGGCGAGGCACTGTATCGCCATTCCTCGCCAGGCTGTGCAGCCAGTGGCAAAGTACTTAAAATCATCGCGCGACTTTTGATGTTTTCGTGCGCACTAACCCCTACTTGCAAAGCATTGCCGTACAGGGCATTTCTGTATTTGACCTCCAATTCGCTCCTGCCCAATCCATGTAAAAAGCCCGCCGTATGCGTCAACAAATGAGCAATGGTGATCGGCTTATTAGCAGCTACGAGTTTTGCGGTATCCCCTTCTCCTCGCTGTACTTTCATATCTTTGAAGGCAGGCAAATATTTATACAAGGGATCATTTAGCTCAAAATAGCCTTCTTCGTATAGCATCATAAAAGCCACGCTGACAATGGGCTTGGTCATGGATTGGATGTAGAAAATATCATCGAAACCAATAGCTTCCTTGGTGTTGATATTGGTGTACCCATAAGTTGCTTGATGTGCAATCACGCCATTCCGTACGATGAAACTAACGCCACTCGGTAGTTTTTTTGTCTCGATTTGTTTGTTTAAAAAATCAGTGTAATATTCGAGGCGTTCCGACGAAAAGCCCGCTTTTTGAATATCAATTTTGGTAGGTAATTGTCCGAAAAATGGGATTTGGAGAAAGAGAAAACAGATTAAAGTTAGGTACTTCATTATCGTTGTTTTATTTTAAAGTCGGTTGCTTGTTGATTGGCTAATTCGCAAACGGAAAGTTAAAAAGAATTTCTTTCTTCTGGAAACCACTATTTTTGTTTCTGTAAGTTACGAACGATTGTAGATACGATTTATAGTAGCTGCTTGGCAATTTTTTGAGCATAATTGTTTTGCGATCTCAAGGAATTGACCAAGGCTTATTTGAGCAATACTTGGAATAAATCCTAGCAGTGTTCCTGAGATCGCGCAACAAGTATGCCCAAAGTTTTTTGTGGACGGAAACACAAGTTCTCAGTTATTTTTCCTAAGAAAAATAACTAAGAACTTGTGTTTCCGTCCGAAGAGACCCAATGAGCATACTTGTTGCTCAATTATCTTGCATGACTCAGGCTGTTTCTAAGTAAAATGTTAAGAAAAGTAAGACTTCGTACAGCCCTATTTAGAAATCAGTAATTGGTCTGTAAACAAACGCTAAACTAATTGTCAACTACTATGCTAAAAAACTTAGCTTGCTTTATTGGTCTGCTGCTGCTGTTGAGTAGTTGCTACGAAAACATAGAAGGTTGTTTGGATGTGAATGCTACTAATTTTAATGTGGAAGCCGATCGTCCTTGCGAAGATTGCTGCACTTTTCCCAATCTTCGACTCTCTGTGCAACACCTTTTCAATGAGCCAACACTCGATACGACTTTCTTTTTTCGATACGATAGTGTGTATTCTTTAAATGGGGTCGATTCTTTTCAAATCACTAACATTCGGTATTATCTATCCGAATTTGAATTGATTGATGTCAATGGCAATACTTTTGGTGTGGAAGAGCAGCTACGACTTTTTTTCCCAGACGTGCGTGATACTACCATACTGGACATAGAAGACAACTTCGCGCTGGTAGATCGAGCCATCGGTGCGACCAGAACGCTGGGTTCTAGTCAACGCAACGGAGCTTTTACGGGTATTCAATTCAAGGTGGGACTGAATGAAGATGTTCGCGCTGCCGATCCCGCTTTTTTTGCGGACAATCATCCTTTAGCATTGGGCGACAGCCTACTCTACGATTTTGCTTTTGACGAATATGTCGTGACGCAAATAGATTTGGCGAGAGATGCTACTGCTGCCACGACCGATACCATTCGCTTGAATATTCTAGCATCCGACTACTTTGAACCTGTCACTGTCAATTTGGATTTCAACATAGACGTGGGCTTCAATTCCATCATTGCCTTACAAGTCGATTACCGCAAATGGTTGACCAATATCGACGTAAAAAACGATAGCGAAATTGCTATATTGGAACAACTGCAAGTCAATATTTCAACGGCTTTTAGTTTGTTTGAGGTGCGTCCTTCTAGGTGATAAAGGTTACTCTGTTTACAGTAATTTAGGAATGATGAAATTTAGCAGTAAATGATGTGAACAAAACCTATCTTTTTTCAAAAATGCAAGCACTTTTTTACCCTGTTTGCAGTATATTTTTGATATCAGCAACTGATAATAGCTTCGTGCTTGATCTCAAAATTGCAAGAATTTGCAATAAAACACATGCGGTTGGCGGTTTGATGTAATTGATGCGCCAATTCAATTTTAGCTGCTTTTTGTATTTTGATGTTTGGACGCAAGGTAACCGATACAAACTTTCCACTACCATTTTTTGCCTCTTCCATGATCCCTGTTGCTTGGTCAACATAGCTAATGACAACAATACCATGTGTACTGCAAAGATGCAAATACCAAAGCATATGGCAGGTAGAAAGCGTAGATAGAAATAAGTCTTCGGGACTATAACGACTGGGATCGCCCCGAAATGCAGGATCAGAAGACCCCTTGATGTCGTTGTATTTATCGAAACCTGCAATCAAGTGGTTTCGACTGTAAGATGAATAGTCGCTTGTGCCTTTTCCTTCATTACCAGTCCATTCAACTTTGATGGTGTAATTGTGTTTTTTCATTCCTACGAACTGTTAGTCAGTGTGAATTAGAGTTGTGTGAAGTCTCATTTTTCTTAACATTTCACTTGACTGCACCATGAGTCAATGCCAGAAAATCACGCAACAAGTATGCTCGGTAAATCTCTTCGGACGGAAACACAAATTATCAGTTCTTTTTTCAGGAAAAAGAACTGATAATTTGTATTTCCGTCCATAAAAAACCTTTGGGCATACCTGTTGCGCGATCTCAGGAGTTTTACTAAAACTTGTTTCGAGTGTTACTCAAAAGTTCGTACAAGCTCTAAATGTGAATAACGGGTAAAAATATCCTTGTATGGGCGCATCTCAAAATGTCGCTTTTGATGACGAGCATTTCTAAAATACTTGTCATCTGTTCTACTTCTTGCTTAGCTAACAGTCATTTTGAAAATGACCGTTATCATGCCTGCGATATTTTGAGATGTACCCCCCTTATAGTCACCTAATGCGCTCATGCTGCTATCACTCTACATTTGTTGTTCCATTCTGCTTATCTTCGCCTATATCTTCATCATGGCGCAGTACTTAATTGCGTGGCAAGAACTGCCAGAATGGGAAATTCCAAATGATTTTCGCCCCACAACAAAGGTAAGTATTCTCATACCAGCACGAAACGAGGCGGAAAATATTATAGCTTGTCTAAACACGATTGCCCAACAAAGCTATCCGTCTCATCTTTGGGAAGCTATTGTTTTGGA
>JBCDKV010000031.1:0-14733 GCA_038746215.1 Bacteroidota bacterium
AATTAAGTGACAATGATGCGACCAATGAATTGCAAGACCTTTCTCTGAATGGAGACACACTTAGTATCAGCAATGGTAGCAGTGTAGAATTAAGTGACAATGATGCGACCAATGAATTGCAAGACCTTTCTCTGAATGGGGACACCCTTAGTATCAGCAATGGTAGCAGTGTAGAATTAAGTGACAATGATGCGACCAATGAATTGCAAGACCTTTCTCTGAATGGCGCAACACTTAGCATTAGTAATGGTGGCAGCGTGGAGTTGAGTGATAATGACGCGACTAACGAATTGCAAGACCTTTCCTTCGACGGTACAACGCTCAGTATAAGTGATGGGAATGAAGTAACGCTAAGTTTATCGACTGCTAATATACAGGACACTGATGGCGACACCCAAATCCAGGTAGAGGAAGGCAATGATGATGATATTATTCGATTTGATATGAATGGAACAGAATTTATACGCTTAGATAGTGGTAGAATTGAAATTTTGAACACAGGCAACTCTGTATTCTTAGGAGAAGAGGCGGGTGCAAATGATGATTTCACAAATTCCAATATATTCATTGGTTCGCGTGCGGGCAATGCGAATACAGAAGGCTACAATTCAGTAGCAATCGGTACTAATGCGGCTCAAAATGCCACTACTGCTTTTGAAAATGTGTCTTTAGGCTTTGCTGCTACGAGAAATATGACAACAGGAAGTGATAATGTAGCCATTGGATTTGCCGCATTAGAAAACAATGAAGAAGGCGGTGCGAATACAGCGATAGGAAGTGGCGCAGGAAAGGGCGAAAATACACACAGCAAATCTAAAAATGTGTTGATTGGTTATAATACAGGAACTAAATTGGAAGCAGGTAACAATACCATGCTTGGCTATGAAGCAGGTTTCAATACCGTGAGCGGAACAGATAATGTATTCTTAGGCTACCAAGCAGGCTATAATGAAACGGAGAGCAATAAACTTTACATTTCCAACTCCAATACAAGCACACCACTCCTTTATGGCGACTTCAGCACCAACTTTTTGCAAATCAACGGAACACTCAACATTAACGATGCTTTTGCCTTGCCAAGCACCGATGGAGATTCAGCACAAGTCTTAACCACCGATGGAAGCGGTATTGTTACTTGGGTAGATACACAAGGCGACCATCTAGGCGATCATATCGCTACCCAAAATCTGCAACTCACCGACTTTTGGTTATCCAATGATGGAGACGACGAAGGCATAAACATTAATAATGATGGACAAGTAGGCATTGGAAATTTGAACATTGGTTCGGAAAGTAACGACCAAAGCACATCCAATCAATCGGGCAATGGCTTTACCACGACCCCGTGGCTGTACACCAATGCCATAGAAGCACAAGGGGAGCGCGGTGGTTCTTCCACCCTCATCACCGTCGGTAATGATGGTACCTATGGCGGCAGCGATGAAATCCATTTAGTGACAGATGGCACAAGTCATCTTAATATCAATTCTAGTGGAGAGATAGCAGTAACAAGTGGTGAACTAATGACTTATTCAAGTAATGGTTCTTCACAAGTAGAACTTACCAATAATAATAATAACTCAGGTCGGATTATACTATACAATGCCTCTTCAGAAGCCAAAGTGAGTATTTTCGTGAATGGATCGAACAACGTAGGTGCAGCCACCTTTAGCGGACCGAACGCTTCCAATATCATATTAGGCTTCCTAAGCAACTATCCTGACCATGGATATGTAGCCGTCAAAGACGCATCAGGCGATAATCAAGCGGGCATCTTTGTCAACTCATCGGGCGAGGGCATCGTCTTTGGCGACACCAAAAATTTCAGAATGGATCATCCCAAAGATAAAAGCAAAGAAATTTGGTACGCGAGTCTAGAAGGACCCGAAGCCGCCGCTTACATCAGAGGAACAGGTACTTTGGAAAATGGTGTGGCAGTCATCGAGTTTCCCGAACACTTCGCTCTAGTCGCCAATCCTGAAACCATGACCATTCAACTTACGCCTAATTCTATTGAATCAAGAGGCTTAGCGGTCACCAATAGGAATAGTAAAGGCTTTGAAGTTGGTGAGTTGATGCAAGGCAAAGGCACTTATACTTTCGATTGGACAGCGACGGCAGTGCGGAAGGGATATGAGCAATATGAGGCGGTGCGGGAGAAGGTAGATTTGTCTGTGAAGGGAAACAAAGAGTAATAGTGATTTACTATGTGGATTAAGAAGGTGAGAGATTCCCTTTCTCACTGTCTGTTTTGAAAAGATTGTATTCAAAAAATATCTTAGTTTCCTTAGTGCCTTAGTGGTTTATTCTACCCTAATGTCCAGTAGTCTACTAGCGCATCCAATTTTGTTAACAACTTGCAAAAAACGAACGCTTTGCAAAAAATAGCTTTTTACATTAAACTTTAGTGATTAAAATTAGTTGCATAGCCAACTAATTAAAGAAATCACTTGACCGACACATCGACAGACATCAACCAGACCATCGTGCCTTGGCTGGCCAGAACAGCCAAGCTCATGAGTCTTTTCATTTCTGATGCCCTCATCCAGCGGGAGTTTGATTTGACGCGCGTGCAATGGGTATTACTCAAATTACTACACGACCGCGATGGACAAACTCAAAATGAACTGGCACTCATCACCGACCGAAATAAGGCTTCCCTGACCCGTTTGATTCACACCATGGAGCGAAAGGAATTGGTGCGGCGCACTTCGCATACCAAAGACAAGCGGTATAACCAAATATTTCTGACCAATAAAGGACGGCAACTATACCAAGCTACCCTGCCTACCTTTTACGAATGTCTCAACCAATTACAAGCAGGCATGGACGAACAAGAAATTGAGCAATTGATTCACCTATTGAAAAAAATACAAAACAATATCACCCGTCTTCCAGCGGAAGCGACTAAAAAAAAACTCGTATGTTAAGGAAAATTATACTAGCGGTCTTAGGGCTAGCACTCATCGGTGGTGCAGTCTTGATTGCCAACAAATTAGCAGCAGGGAAAGAACGCATTCGACCCGTACAAAAGAAAAATGTAGCCGCCGTATTTACAGAGACCGTTCGCAATAGTAGTACACCTATTTCGATTACCACCAATGGCAATTTGATGGCTAAAAAGCGAGTCGAATTGTATGCGGAAGTGCAAGGCGTTTTTGAGGGAAGCGCACGAAACTATAAGCCAGGTGTGCGATACAGCGCAGGGCAAACCCTACTACGTATCAATAGCGATGAACACCAAGCCAATTTACGGGCGCAAAAAAGCAATTTGTATAATCAACTGATTGTACTACTGCCCGATTTACGCTTCGATTACGCAGATGTCTTTCCCAAGTGGCAAAACTATATCAATGATTTTGATATGGACAAAAAAGTGCAACCGCTACCTGAATTTGACTCAGAACAAGAGAAATTGTACATCCTAGGCAAAGGCATCCAAACGGCTTATTTCAATGTCAAAAACTTGGAAGAGCGGCTCTTGAAATATCGTATCGCTGCACCTTTTTCTGGTATCTTGACAGAAGCATTAGTCGATAGAGGAACACTAGTACGGGCAGGGCAAAAATTAGGAGAATTCATTGATCCAAGCGTCTACGAACTAGAAGTCGCTATCAATAACAGCTACGCCGATCTAATGAAAGTGGGCAAAAAAGTGCAGCTACAAAATGTGGAAAAGAGCAAATCTTGGACAGGGGAAGTCGTTCGCGTGAATAGCAAAGTTGATCCTACTTCGCAGACCATTGCGACCTTCATTCAAGTCAGTGGAGCAGGACTACGCGAAGGCATGTATTTAGAAGCAGCGGTGAAGGCTAAAGAAGAGGAAAATACTTTTGAAATTGATCGAAAACTGCTAGTCAACAATGAAAAAGTCTACGTCGTTCGAGACAGTACTTTGCAATTAAGAACCATCGAACCCGTCTATTTTAAGGAAGGCTCGGTCGTCGTTCGCGGCTTACAGGACGGCACAAAAATACTCGCCAAAACAGTGCCAGGTGCTTACGAAGGTATGCTCGTCAAAGAAATCGAAGCGGAGCAGAATCGCAGTATTAGTTCAGCAGCGGAATTGTAAAGTGATGAGTGCTTAGTGATAAGTATTTAGTAACTAATGCGAATAACGGGTAGAAGACTCTATTTCGTGGTAGTAACAGCTTTACTAAACTTTTGAAACTTGGTAAAGTGTTTGAGATCGCGTAACAAGTATGCTCAATTTGCGGATATTGACCTGAACTATACCTGAGTCAAATGTCAAGAAAAATGAGATCTGTACAGTCGTTATTCACATAACTAACTAATCACTAAACCACTCATCACTCCTCCTATCTAATAAAGACTCACACATGAAAAAAGTCATTGCTTACTTTATAAAATATCCCGTAGCGGTCAACGTGCTGTTATTGGCGATTGTGTTGTTTGGGATTGGTGGTATCCTCAGCCTGAAATCTTCCTTTTTCCCGCTCAACGAACTCAATATTATCAATATCAGCGTGGTCTATCCGGGTGCTTCGCCAGAAGAGATGGAAGAAGGCGTGGTGCTAAAAATAGAAGATAATTTACGTGGACTGACGGGCATAGATCGGGTAACTTCGGTTTCTTCCGAAAATTCCGCTTCCATTACCATTGAAACCCTATCGGAATACGATATAGACATCATCTTAGCGGATGTAAAAAATGCGGTAGATCGAGTGCCTTCCTTCCCATCGGGTATGGAGCCGCCCGTGGTTGCCAAGCAAGAAGGTCGGAACGAAGCAGTTAGCTTCACGGTGAGTGGTAGTGGCGCAGACCTAAAGACGCTGAAAAAAATCGCGCGCGACGTGGAAAATGACTTGCGGGCAAAAGATGGTATTTCACAAGTAGAAATCTTTGGTTTCCCAGATGAAGAAATCGAAATCGCAGTACGAGAAAAAGACTTGCTTGCCTACAATCTGAGTTTCAACGAAGTAGCATCGGCAGTTGCTAGTGCCAATATCCTGAGTACAGGTGGAAAGATCAGAACCGACACGGAAGAATATCTAATTCGCGCCAACAACCGCTCTTACTACGGCAACGAGCTAGATTTTATCGTCGTGAAAGCCAGCCCCAATGGACAAGTCATTCACTTGCGCGATGTCGCAACGGTTCGGGATCGTTGGTCAGAAAATCCAGATCGTTTGTACTACAATGGCGAAATGGCGATCCGAGTACAAGTCAACACGACGAACAGCGAAGACTTGGTATCTGCTTCGGCTACGGTTAATGAATACATAGAAGATTTCAACGCAACCAGCAATAGTATTGCCCTGAATGTCACTACAGATGCCGCCATCACCATCAATCAGCGAACTCAGCTATTAATGGAAAACGGCGGTATTGGTATCCTGTTGGTACTCATTTTACTATCGCTCTTCTTGCGTCCCAGTTTGGCTTTTTGGGTAGCCGTTGGTTTGCCCGTTGCCTTTTTTGGGATGTTCATTTTTGCGCCTAATTTCATTACTATCAACGTGCTTTCCCTTTTCGGAATGATTATCGTGATCGGTATTTTAGTAGATGACGGTATTGTGATTGGGGAAAATATCTATCAGCATTACGAGCAGGGCAAAAGTCCGATTCGGGCGGCAATCGACGGAACGATAGAAGTTGTGCCGCCGATTATCTCTGCGATCCTGACGACCATCGTCGCCTTTTCTACTTTCTTCTTTTTGGATGGAAGAATTGGGGATTTCTTTACCGAAGTTGCCATCGTTGTGATCTTGACTTTGGGCGTTTCGCTCATCGAAGCCCTCATTATTTTGCCAGCGCATATTGCCCATTCCAGCGCATTGAAAGATCGGAATAAAAAAGCTTTTGCGCTGAATCGCTACGCAGAACAAGGACTGATGTGGCTTAGGGATCGCGTGTATGCGCCTGTATTGGGTTTCTTCCTCCAAAATAAATTATTTGGAATTGCTATTCCACTTTCTTTGGTCATCATTACGATTGGTGCGATGCGAGGTGGTATCATTCGCAGCACCTTTTTTCCTTCGGTGGCGAGTGATCGAGTTGCCATCACTTTGCGAATGCCGCAGGGAACAAGTGAATTGATTACGGATTCTATCGCTACCGCCATCGAAGCAGCCGCTTGGGAAGTCAACGAAAAATATACCGCTCAGCAAACAGGTAATAAGCAAGTCATCGAAAACGTCATCAAACGAGTCGGGCCAGGTGCTTCCAATGCTACGATCACGCTGAATTTGCTGCCAGGCGAAGAGCGAGACTTTGCTTCCGACGAAATCAATAATGCGGTGCGAGAAGCCGTAGGCGATATCTACGAAGCAGAAAGCGTCGAGTTTGGTTCGGGTTCTAATTTTGGTGGAAAACCCGTCTCCATTTCTCTGGTGGGCAATAATATTGAAGAGCTGAAAGCCAGTAAACAAGAGCTAAAAGAACAACTCGCTCAGTTGCCGCAATTGAAAGATATTTTTGATAATGACCCAGCAGGTATCAAAGAAATTCGGATGCAACTCAAAGACAATGCTTATCTTTTGGGCTTGAACTTAAATGGTGTGATGTCACAAGTGCGCAGTGGCTTTTTCGGACAATCGGTACAAAGATTTCAGCGGGGGCGCGACGAAATTCGGGTGTGGGTACGCTATGATCGAAACGAGCGTAGTTCGATCAAGAATTTGGATGATATGCGCATACTGACGCCATCGGGTAGTCGAGTGCCTTTGTCCGAAATTGCAACGTATAGCATCGAAAGGGGAGACATTGCCATCAACCACTTGGAAGGACGACGCGAAATTCGGGTAGAAGCCAATTTCAAAAACCCCAAAGAAAGTGCCACTGATATGCTCGCGCTGATTCAGTCGGATATCATGCCCGATATTCTAGCCAAAAATCCCAGCGTGAAGCCCATTTACGACGGACAAAATCGGGAAGCTAAAAAATTGACCGATTCGGTAGGCTTTGTCGTTCCTGTCATTCTGTTTTTGATCTATGCGATCATTGCCTTCACTTTTCGCTCTTATACCCAACCGCTTTTGCTATTCATTATGATTCCGTTCAGTCTGATTGGCGTAGCGTGGGGACATTGGCTACACGATTTTCCCATCAATATCCTGTCGTGGTTAGGCATCATCGCTTTGGTTGGTATTTTGGTGAATGATGGCTTGGTACTCATCGGTAAGTTCAACAGTTTTTTGCGAGAAGGTTTGTCTTTTGATGATGCCTTATACGAAGCGGGGAAAGCCCGTTTTCGAGCCATTTTCCTAACCTCTGTCACCACTATTGCTGGACTCGCACCACTCATTTTTGAAACCAGTCGACAAGCGCAGTTTTTGATTCCCATGGCAATTTCTATTTCCTATGGCATTTTCATCGCCACTTTTTTGACACTCTTCATGCTGCCACAATTATTGTCTATCAGTAATGAAATTAAGATGGGTATTCGTTGGCTTATCAAAGGAAAAATGCCAGAGCGAGAAGCAGTAGAACGCGCCATTATTGAGCAAAAATCTCTGCAAGAAGAACCCGTGGAGGTATAGAAATAGTGAATACTAAGTTAGGATTGAATGAAGCCTTATTTTCCTCGATACTTTACTCAAGTATAGTCCAAATCAATGTTAGAAACTCGTGCAACAAGTATGCCCAAATTCAAGGCAAAAAAGAAAATACATGAATCAATTATCCCTTCCGTTGTCCATAGCGTGGCTGGTACTATTTGGTTTTTCTGCTACGAAAGCACAATTGGCTACACTAGATGAAAGTACCGCGACCAGGTTGATGCTCGAAAATAATTTTAACATTCGGCTGGCTAAGAATGACGTAAAATTGGCGACCAACAACACCAGTAAAGAACTGAATGGCTACTATCCAGTAGTCGATTTTACGGCTGGTCCGACGGCTACCTTAGGGAGTTCTACGCAACAGCTTTTTTCGGGACAAGAGAATAAAGTGAACAGTGCGTTTTCTTGGGGTGCAAATGCTTCGGTGGGCGCGAATTATACCATCTACGACAAAACGCGCGAACTAAATGTGGCGCAACTCCAAGAAGTTCTAAACCTGACCGATTTGCAGTTGCGACAAACAATGGAACTGAACTTATTGGATGTATTGACAAGCTACTACCAATTGGCGCAATTGACGGAGCGTTTGGAGCTACAAGCAGAAACCATTCAACTCTCGCAAAGGCGCAAACAACGGGCGCAATATCGGTTTGATTACGGGCAAGGTAACAAACTAGAAGTCCTCAATGCACAAGTAGACATCCAACGCGATACGGTAGCCTTACTGAATTTAGAGCAGCAAATCGCCAATAGCAAGCGCAGTCTGAATTTATTGATTGGAACAGAATTAGGTACGGATTATCAAGTAGATACCAGCGTACAGTACTTACAAAATCCTCAACTAAATGAACTCCTAAAGCAAGCACTCAGCAATAATGTTCAATTGCTGTTGCTGAGAAAAAATATGGAATTGCAAGAATACGACCTCAAAATTAACGAAGCCACTTTCATGCCAAGGGTCAGCACCACGGCTAGCTATGGCGTCAATTTTCAAGACAATGCAGAAGGTTCTTTCGTCACTTCCTCCAATAGTCGCGGCTGGAATTTGGGTGTGAATGTGGCTTGGAATTTATACGACGGCGGTTTGCGCAAGGCACGTAAGGAAAATATCATCATCAATGTTGAAGGCTTATTGGTGCAGCGCGAACAAATCGAGCAGCAACTTTCCACCAATATCCGCAATGCTTGGCAGAGCTACCAAAATGCGCTTTTTGTGCTTGCTGTAGAGCGCGATAACCTAGCAACTGCCGAAATCAATTTTAAGCGCACCGAAGAACAATTCAACGCAGGACAAATCAATTCCGTCGAATTTCGGCAAGCACAACTCAACTTACTCAATGCCGCCGCCAGCCTCAATGGTGCAAAATACGATGCTAAGGTGATTGAAGTGCAATTGTTGCAGTTGAGTGGGAATTTGTTGAAGTAGCGATGATATACTGCAAGCGGAATGAATTTCTGCAAATAGTTGAATTGTGAAATTGTTTAATTGTCGAATTGATAGCGACCTGCTATATATGCGAATAACAACTGTACAAATCTCATTTTTCCTGACATTTGACTCAGATATAGTTCAGGTTAATATCCATAAATTGAGCAACAAGTATGCTCAGTAATTCTCTTCGGACGGAAACACCAATTCTCAGTTATTTTTCTCAGAAAAAATAACTGAGAATTGGTGTTTCCGTCCGAAGAGAATTACTGAGCATACTTGTTGCTCAATTTGCGGATATTAACCTGAACTATATCTGAGTCAAATGTCAGGAAAAATGAGATTTGTACAGTCGTTATTCGCATTATTAATTGGTCTTTAGACTGCCACAAGCTTTTTTCAAAATCGTCCAAAAACTATTTATCAAATCATCATAGCGGCTGTGCTTCGAGGTGTTGCGTTGGAGTTACAAAATCTATACACAAGGCTTCGAGGTACACCTAACACAAATCATATTATGATTCAATCAATTAAAATTATACTACCACTAATAGGGATGTTCCTATTATCTTCTTTCATTTTTCTGAACGAAGAAAGTGCCACCAAAAAATACAAGTGCATGGTACAGTTGAAAAACTACCGGGGTCACGGGGCTTACGTCATCGTTTCTGTCTTGGATAAGGATAAAGGTTACGTAAAAACACTGCGCGTATTGGGTGATGATGAAGAGTGGTATCCAGATCTACCAGAGTGGTGGAAATCCTATGTGAAGAAAGAAAAACCTAGCATTGATGGCATCACGGGTGCGACTATTGCAGGAGGCGAGCGTTCGGTTTTTGTACTAGAAATAGATGAGGACTTAATCGGCTCGAGTAATGAACTTCGCTTTGAAACGGCAGTGGAAGACCAAGAATACCATTCTACCGATTTGGAAGTTCCTTTAACGCAAGCCTCTTTAAGCGGCACTTTTGAAGGAAGCGGCTATATTCGATACGTACGAATGATTCCTAGCAAGTAATGGGAATCGTGAAGTCTAGATTTTCAAAATTTTCAAAATTTAGCAAATCTTTTACTAGCCATAGCCCAATTATCGGATAACTCTAAATGCGAATAACGCCTGTATAAATCTCATTTTTCTTGACATTTACTTCAGGTGTAATTCAGGTCAATATCCGCAAATTGAGCAACAAGTATGCTCCGTGATTCTCTTCGGGCGGAAACACAAATTTCAACTTATTTTTCTCTAAAAAATAAGTTGAAATTTGTGTTTCCGCCCATAAAAACCTTTGGGCATACTTGTTGCGCGATCTCAAACACTTTACTCAGTTTCAGAAGTTTAGTAAAGCTGTTACTACCACACAATGTAATATTTTACCCGTTATGCGCATTCTAAGGTATCTGGTAATTCCAAAAATTCCCCTTTGTGCCAATCAAGTTTAAATGCCTCACCAACACACCATTCAAAAAGATTTTATCACACACATAAATGGGAAAGCTCGTAAATATATGGCGATACAGCCATTTTGCCTTAGCGGCATCCTCCTCTCTATTTGTTTTACTAGCAACGGTCACGGGTATTTTCTTGGCTTTTGAGCCGATAGAAAAAGAATTGCAGCCATATAAGGTGGCAGGAGCAGGCGAGTTAAACTTGGCGCAGGTTGTAGATACCTTACGCACAAAATACGATGAAATCCTGACGCTAGAAGTGGATGCCAACCAGTTTGTGATAGCGGATGTATTCAGTATGGAGGAAGATTTGAGTGGTAAATTTTACATTGATCCATTCACAGGAGAAAAAATAGGTGACCTCCCAGAACGACGACCCATCTACGAATTTATGACCGTCCTGCATCGGTCGCTCTTCTTGAAATCGGTCGGTCGAATTTTTGTGGGTGTCACGGCTTTCTTGTTATTGCTAATTGCGCTGACTGGCTTCTTGTTGTTTTTGAAAAGGCAACAGGGTATCAAGCACGCCTTTGATAGAATCGTCAAAGAAAGCTTTGCGCAGTATTACCACGTCGTATTGGGTAGGTGGATGTTACTACCTATCATCATTATCACCGCGACGGGTGTCTACCTTTCGTTGCTACAATTTGAACTGATTCCTGAGATCGATGTAGCTCCCGAACGAATGTCTGAAACCCTAACCACCGAACCAGCGCGCGCCATTCCCGAATTTGACATCTTCAAGGACACCAAACTTTATGACATTCGCAGCATGGAATTTCCTTTCACCACAGAAGTGGAAGACTTTTTTCTGCTCAGCCTGAAAGATCGAGCACTCAAAATTAATCAGAAAACGGGCGACATTGTCGAGTCGCTGTGCTATCCCTTTACGACTCAACTTTCCACGCTGAGTTTCAACCTCCATACGGGTACGGGCAGTTGGTTGTGGTCCTTGATTCTTGCTGTTGCCTGCTTCAATATTTTGTTTTTCATGTACACGGGTGCGATGATCTCCTACAAACGCATTAGTTCAAAAGTGAAGAATAAACTCCGTCCCGACGAAGCCGAATACATTATTTTGGTGGGTTCTGAAAACGGTAGCACTCGTCAATTTGGTAAAATATTGCAGCAAGCCCTCCTCAAACTCAATCAGAAGGTATTTGTAGATGAGCCCAACAATTTCAAGGCTTATGAAAACATGAAGGATTTGGTTGTCCTGACTTCGACTTATGGGGTAGGGGAGGCACCCGCCAATGCTAGTCAATTTATCAGTCGTGTTCAAAGTATTCCAGTCAAACAGCCTACCGATTACGCAGTAGTTGGTTTCGGTTCGCTTTCTTATCCCGATTTTTGCCAGTACGCATTGGATGTAGACGAGGTTTTGGCGCAGCAAGAGACTTACCAACAACTCGGCGATCCCTTTCTGATTCATAACAAATCCTATACCAGCTTTAAAACTTGGGCAGAAAAATGGGGACAGCGCAAAGGCTTGCAACTAGCCTTACCCGCCGAATTGGTACAAAAAAAGAAAAAACTTCATACGTTCACAGTATTAGCGAAGCAAATCGTGGATGACGGATACAGCGAAACTTTTACCTTACTCCTGAAGCCGAGTAGCAGACGATTTCAATCGGGCGACCTTATTGGCATTGCACCTCCTAGCGATCCCGTAGAGCGGCAGTATTCGATTGCTAAAGTAGAAAACCAAAATATGCTACTCAGCATCAAGCGTCACGAAAGAGGTGTTTGCTCTAATTATTTGTACCAGCTAGCAGTGGGCGATCAGTTGAAAGGTAGTCTACAAATCAACAAAGGTTTTCATTTGGTAAAAAGCACCAAAGATATTTTGCTCGTCGGTAATGGAACTGGTATAGCACCTTATTTGGGCATGATACAGCAAAAAACGCCAGCCGATATTCACCTATACTGGGGCGGCAGAACACCACAATCTTTTGAGTTATACGAAGTTCGTGTACAAGCTGCCTTGCAGTCGGGAACACTTAAAACTTATCAAAATGCGTATTCCCGAATCGACACAGCTGATAAATATGTCCAAGATTTATTAGCAAAAGATGGACAGCAAATTGTGGAGCGACTAGAAGCAGGCACATACATTTATTTGTGTGGCTCGCTTTCCATGCAAAACGGCGTTCTCGCCTTACTAGAAGAATTGCTAGAAGTACACAGCCAACAAAAATTGAGCCATTTCCAGAACAAAGGACAGGTGCTAATGGATTGTTATTGATTTCCCATCTTGCTGACCGTTGCCTCCGAAACAATTAAAAAATCGCCTAAATCCATGTAGCTATTCCAGTTGGGGCGATTGAAATCGGTGATGGAAAAGCAGCTGATATTTTTGACGCTGATCTTTTTGTTCAGCCGACGCAGTTGGTGAATTGTACCTTGCTGATAGTCGGAATGGAAACGACCTGTCAGATGGAAAATGTGTTCTTTTTTGTGCTTCTTCCAATGTTGGAACATGCGATAAGCCATCGTCGCATCCCATGTACACTGGGCATGATAAATATTAATACCAATGCTGTGCATCGCACCACCCATGATTTCTTTGAAACGATCATAATAGCCCGAATCGTCCGTTGGGATAGGAAGCGGCGCAAGGTAGGCTTTGGATGCTTTGGGGAGATTTTCTAGTGCTGCCAGTCCTCTTCGGCTCACTAAGTTGACATAGCGACGAGGTGCATTAGCGGCAATGACCGCTTGCCCTTTCTTCTTCGCCAATTCCACCATCGGACGATAATCCGTTTGGTAGTTGCCCCATGCTCTGGTGTTGCTGGTCATTTTTTCTTCGGTGATGAGTCCCGCTAAATACTCATCCAAAATCAATTGCCCATCGGTTTCAAACATTTCCATGCTCAATGTGACGGTCTCATATTTTTCCAGTAGCATATTATAGAGTTGATCTTGTAGCGCGTGTGCCAAGCTGTCGTCGTGTTCTTCGCCGAAGACGAGTACATCGGTTTCCGCTACGGCTGCCACCAAGTCCGCTAATGAAATTTCTTCCTTGCTTTCCGTATCGTAAATTTTGTAAGTAGTGGATTGAGCGGCTAAGTAAATTGGGCAAAGTAGCGCTAATAGGAAAGTCCGTATTTTGTTATTCATTTTTCTGATTGAATTCAAAATTAAGTTTTGCTTGCATTCTAAAAACAGCAAACCACTGACTACCTACTTGGTTGAGGGTAAAGTCGAAAAAATCTTCGTTGAAGGCATTAAAAATAGCATCTTCTGCTAAGTCATCCACATCCAAACTTAATCGTTTAGCACCGTAGACCAGGGATAAATCTAGACTAAAACGCTGCCCCATTGGCAGGACAATACCACTTGCCAATAGAAAATCAATCGACGTATTGTTCGCTCGAATATCATAAAGTTGCTGGTAGCTACCATTGGCTCGATCCACATAGGTGCTACCTGATGAATAGGCTTTCTTGAAATTGAATTGCAAAGCGGTGTAGCCATTTTTAGCTATGGCTCGAAAGAGATTGTAAAAGCGATAGTCTGCGATGAGTTTGTAGCCTTCGAAGTTCCTACCGCGAAAAATACCGAAATCACTTAGATAGCTCGCACCCAAGTGAATCGTCGTATTGGCAGTTAGGCTTCGCTCTACTCCAAGCTCGATGCCAGGAGTGTAAGCGATGATCGCTAGTGGATTATATTTGATGCTCCAATCGGGGCGATACAGCCTGCTTTGCCCGATACTTTCGGTATTGAAGCATAATAATAGCAGTGCAACTAGTGCTAACTTGTAGGTGTACGGCGATATGATTCTAATATTCAAAACTTTCAGATCGTTTTTGATTGATTTGTCCGAAGTGACTCTTGAAACAGCCTGAGTCAATGCGAGATAATTGAGTATACTTGTTGCGCGACCTCAGGAGCTTTCTCGGACTTATTCCGAGTGTTGCTCAAAAATTCGTACACGCCTAATTATCAATTTGACAATTGAACAGCTTTACAATTCGACTATTTGCACTGATTTATTACGCCTATAGTATAAACATAAGTAATTGCCTAAATTTACTCCCCACCATATTTGAAAGAAGAAATCAATTTGATGTCGCTTAAATCCGTGTAGTCAAACTCATAGATATTTTCAGGGCCGACGACCAGTAGTAAGCCATCTAATGGGATAACATCGAAAGTCGTGATGTAGTCAATGTGCGCGATGGAAACTAGGTTATAAGGATCGCTGACATCGAATACTTTCAGACCTTCTGTATCATCGCAAACAAAAAGCGTCGTACCATCTAAACCGACTCCTTTGGGCGCAAATAGGTCGTATTGAGTGAGTAATGCGGGCGCACTAGGATCGGTGAT